>CAZKER010000170.1:0-1650 GCA_964551845.1 uncultured Cyanobium sp. | reverse complement strand
TGCTGGGCAACCTGGCCGGCAGCGTCTTTGTGCTGCAGCTGCTGTTTGGTGGCGGACCCCAGCTGGGGGGCTGGAGCTGGAGTGGCGCTTTGGTGGTGCTGGGCCTCTACACGGTGCTGGATGGTTTCACCACTTGCGTGCTGCAGCCCAACCTCAGCCGCATCGTTAACCACGTGCAGACCGGCACCCTCGACTACGTGCTGCTCAAGCCGATTGATAGCCAGTTCTGGCTGTCGGCCCGCACCGTGTCGCCCTGGGGACTGCCAGGAATTTTTGCTGGCTTTGGCCTGATCGTTTGGGCTCTGCTTAACAGGGGCCTTGGGGCTCCATCCGGCCTGCCGGCGGCTGGGCCCGTGCTGCTTTCGCTGGCGCTGCTGTTTGCAGCCCTGGTGATTCTTTATAGCCTCTGGTTTGTGTTGGCGGCCCTCAGCATCTGGTTTGTGAAGGTGTGGAATGCCACCGAGGTGTTGCGCTACACCCTGGTGGCGGGCCGCTACCCGGTCAGCGCCTATCCGCCGGCGCTGCGGCTGCTGTTCACCTTTGTGCTGCCGGTGGCTTTCCTCACCACGGTGCCCGCCGAGGCGCTGCTGGGGCGGGGCTCAGCCATCTGGGCTTTGGGTTCGTTGCTGGCTGCCGGGCTGTGCCTGGCGGGCAGTCGCCTGTTGTGGCGCTACGCCCAGCGCTTCTACACCTCTGCTTCTAGTTGAGCGGAGCTGCGGGTCTGC
This sequence comes from uncultured Cyanobium sp., assembly GCA_964551845.1. GTDB lineage: Bacteria > Cyanobacteriota > Cyanobacteriia > PCC-6307 > Cyanobiaceae > Cyanobium_A. The sequence goes on along the minus strand of CAZKER010000170.1, from coordinate 925 downwards.
GCGCCATCATCGGCCCATCGGCTATTCCCAGTTGCTGCCGCTGCCCATGGTGATTCCAGCTCCTGTTATCGATTCCGCCAGCGGCGCCAGCATCAGGCAGGAGCACTGGTTGCAGCGCTGGTATCCGGTGGCCTATCTGCAGGATCTCGACCTTCGCCGCCCCACGGCCTTCACCCTGCTGGAGATGGATCTGGTGCTTTGGTGGGATGGGGCAGGCCAGCAGTGGTGCGCCTTTGCAGACGTCTGCCCCCACCGGCTCGTGCCCTTGAGCGAAGGCCGCCTCAACGAGCGGGGTGAGCTGGAATGCCCTTATCACGGTTGGAGTTTCAACGCCCAGGGCAGCTGCACCGCGATCCCCCAGGCCGAAGCCGCAATCGGCGTCAACCCCCGCAGCTCCTGCCGCCGCTACGCCACAGCCAGCGCCCAGGGGCTGCTGTTTGTGTTTGCCGGCGACCCGGCGGCGGCAGCGGCGGTGCCCCTGCCGCTGGTGCCCGTGCTCGAGGAACCCGGCTGGCTGGTGCAGGACACCTTCCGCGACCTGCCGATGGATGCCCTCACCCTGCTGGAGAACGTGCTGGATGTGAGCCATGTGCCCTTCACCCACCACCGCACCGTGGGTAAGCGCCAGAACGCCGCTCCGGTGGTGGCCGAGCTCACAAGCTTCGGGCCGGAGGGGTTCACCGCTACTTGGCCGGAGGGCCCGCGCCGGGGGCGCCTGGGCAGCCAGTTCACCACCTTTCAGGCGCCGGGCCTGATGTGGCACGACCTCACGGCGAAGGGATTTGCCCGCTTTCTCACGGTTGTGTATGCCACGCCGATCCGGGCTGGGGAATGCCGCTTGTTTGCCCGCTTCCCGTTTCAGTTCCGCTCGCTGTTGCCCCGGCTGCTGCTGCGGGCTCGGCCGGTGTGGTTGCAGCACATCGGT
>CAZKER010000169.1:0-2777 GCA_964551845.1 uncultured Cyanobium sp. | reverse complement strand
CGGCGTCGAGCTGATACGCGGCTGGGGGCGCTTCTGCGGACCGAATGCCGTGGAGGTGAGCAATGCCGACGGCGAGGTGTGCCGTCTCACGGGGGAACGAATCCTGATCGCTGTCGGCGGTCGTCCCCACCGCCCCGAGATCCCCGGCGCCGAACTGGGCTGGGTGTCGGACGACATGTTCCTGCTGGAATCCTTGCCGGCCTCCGTGGTGGTGGTGGGAGCCGGCTTCATTGCCTGTGAGTTCGCCTGCATCCTCAACGGCCTGGGCGTGGAGGTGACCCAGCTGGTGCGAGGTGATCACCTGTTGCGCGGTTTCGATCGGGAAGCCAGCAAGGCCGTAGAGGAGGCGATGGAGGCCGAAGGGATCGACATCCGTTTCGCCCACAGCCCGGCCGCCATCACCGGCAGCACCCCCGGTGATCTGGTCGTCAGCACCCAGAGCGGCGAGAGCCTCGACTGCGGTGGTGTGTTGCTGGCCACGGGCCGCCGCCCCTTCCTCAAGGGACTGAACCTCGAAGCCGCCGGGGTCGCGATCGAAGGTCATCGCATCCCGGTGGATGGCGATCAGACCACCAACGTGCCCAGTGTCTTTGCGGTGGGGGACGTGACCGACCGGATCTGTCTCACTCCCGTGGCGGTGGAGGAGGGTCGGGCCTTCGCGGACACGGTGTACGGCGGTAAGCCGCGCCGGGTGGATCATTTGCTGGTGGCGAGCGCCGTGTTCTCCCAGCCGGAACTCTCGGGGGTGGGTCTCACCGAGGAAGAGGCGATCGAGCGCTGCGGCGCCGATGGCATCCGGGTGCACCGGGCCCGTTTCCGGCCGATGAGCCAGGCGCTGCCGGCCCGCGGGCCGCGCGTGCTGCTCAAGCTGATCGTCGAGACGGCGAGCGGCAAGGTTCTCGGCGCTCACATGGTGGGTGAGCACGCCGCCGAAATCATCCAGATGGCCGCCGTCGCCATCGGCATGGGCGCCACCAAGGCCGACTTCGACCGCACCATGGCCCTGCACCCCTCGGTGGCCGAGGAGTTCGTGACCATGCCCAACTGAGGTCTTCCACGGCCATGGGTCGCTCTGGCTTGATCGGCTGGCGGACTCAGCAGTTACTCGTTCCTTGTCGTCCGGCAGATGTGCCGGTTCATTTCATGCAGCCTCCATCGTCCATCCCCCTCGGAGATCCCCGTCACTTCTGGGATGCCCGCTTCACGGAAGAGGGGTTTGCGTATGGCGAAGCCCCCAATGACTTCCTGCGCGAGCAGGTGCAGGGCCTGCCTGTAGGGGAAGCGCTCTGCCTGGCCGAAGGAGAGGGGCGCAACGGGGTATTCCTGGCGGAGCAGGGTTTTGCCGTGGCGGTGCAGGACATCAGTGCCGTCGGGCTGGCCAAGGCAGACAAGCTGGCTCAGCGGCGCCACGTGTCCATTCAGACCGTCTGCGGCGATCTAAATGACTTCATCCCCGCCGCAGAGAGTGTGGATCTGGTGGTGGCGATCTGGATGCATCTGCCCCCGCCCCTGCGCGCCAGCGTCCACCAGCTGGCGGTGAAAGCCCTGCGGCCAGGGGGGCATCTGATCCTGGAGGCCTATACCCCTCGGCAGCTGGAACTGGGAACGGGCGGTCCACCCGTGGCCGAGCTGCTGATCGAACCCGAAAGCCTGCGCCAGGAACTGGCAGGGCTGGAGCTGCTGATCCTGCAGGAAAAGCGCCGCCCCATTGCCGAGGGCACCTATCACCGGGGAGAGAGTGCCGTGGTGCAGCTGCTGGGCCGCAAGCCCGCCGCTCGATCCAGTGACAGCGCCGCCGCCGATTGATCGTGACCTCTGGCGACCTATCGCAGCTCCGCCGGGATTACCGCCGCGCTGGCTTGCGTCGGGCGGACCTGTGCGACGACCCGGTGGAGCAGTTCCGCCATTGGTTTGAGCAGGCCTGCAGTGCCGAGCTGCTGGAGCCCAACGCCATGGTGCTCTCCACCAGTAATGGGCAGCGCCCCAGCAGCCGCACGGTGCTGCTCAAGGCCTTCGATCAACGGGGCTTCGTGTTCTTCACCAACTACGGCAGCCGTAAGGCCAGCGAGATCGACGCCACCGGCCAGGTGAGCCTGCTGTTCCCCTGGTATGGCCTGGAGCGGCAGGTGGGGATCCTGGGGGCGGCGTCCCGTATCTCAGCGGCCGAGTCGCTGGCCTATTTCCTGTCGCGCCCCTTCGGCAGCCGGCTGGGGGCCTGGGTGTCTCAGCAGAGCACGGTGATCCGCTCGCGCTCGATGCTGGAGCTGCAGTGGGAAGAACTGAAGGACCGCTTTGCCGGCAAGGAGGTGCCCCTACCGGCCGGTTGGGGCGGATTTCGGGTGCAGCCGCAAGAGATGGAGTTCTGGCAGGGCCGGGAAAATCGCCTGCACGATCGCTTCCGTTATCGGCGCCAACCTGACCCTCCAGCCTCGGGAGAACACCCAGGTTCGAGCTGGCTGATTGAACGACTCGCCCCCTGAGGTCAGGGCGGAGCCGGATGCCAGGTTGATGGGAGCTGGCCGGCATCCCGCACCCGGGCCTGTGCCAGATCACACCTGAGGAACGGACGGAACAGCAGTAGCCTTAGGGCATAATGTTTTCATCACGATGCCGTTGAGCAGTGTCATGCAGGGGTGCAGGGTGCGGCTGGAGACCCTGCCAGCCCATCCGGTGCTGGTTCAGCGCCTGAGGGCGCTGGGTGTGTGTCCCGGAGCGGAAATTGAGGTGGTGCGCCGCGGCAGGCCAGGCGGGATCCTGCACCTGGCCTGCGGCTTTCT
>CAZKER010000168.1:0-14123 GCA_964551845.1 uncultured Cyanobium sp. | reverse complement strand
GGATATGCTGACCTTGGTGCTGGTTGGCAACAGCAGCAGCTACGCCAAGGATGGGTGCATGGTGACCCCCAGGGGCTACCCGGGGGCCGAGCTCAGCTGAAAGGGCAGGGCTGCAAAACAGACCTTGAAAAATCGGGATGACAGGATTCGAACCTGCGGCCCCTTCGTCCCGAACGAAGTGCGCTACCAAGCTGCGCCACATCCCGATGGGGTGACTTTAGGGGATCGACTCCGTCCCAGACCTTGACATCTCTGTGGCTTACTAAAATCGCCACAAGCCCTTCTTCTGGCCCCCGTGGCCCAACTGGCGCCTTGCTCAAACCCGACTGGCTGCGCGTCAAGGCCCCCCAGCGGGAGCGCATCGGCGAGGTAGCAGACCTACTGCTCGATCTCAAGCTCAACACCGTCTGTCAGGAGGCGAGCTGCCCCAACATCGGCGAATGCTTCGCCGGCGGCACTGCCACCTTTTTGATCATGGGGCCTGGCTGCACCCGCGCCTGCCCCTACTGCGACATCGATTTCGACAAGAGTGTGCGGGAGCTCGATCCCGCCGAACCCGAGCGCCTGGGCGAGGCGGTAGCCCGTTTGGGCCTAAAGCACGTGGTGATCACCTCGGTGAACCGCGACGACCTGGCCGATGGCGGCGCCAGCCAGTTTGTGGCCTGCATTGAGCAGGTGCGACAGCGATCAGCGCTCACCACGATCGAGCTCCTGATCCCGGATTTCTGCGGCAATTGGACTGCCCTGGCAGCCGTTATGGCTGCCAACCCAGACGTGCTCAACCACAACATCGAAACGGTGCCGCGGCTCTACAAGAAAGCCCGGCCCCAGGGGGTCTACGAACGCTCGCTGGAACTATTGCAACGGGTGCGACAGGGCTGGCCGCATACCTATACGAAATCCGGCCTAATGACAGGCCTGGGCGAAAACGACGCGGAAGTGCGTGATGTATTGGCCGATCTTCGCCGCCACGCCGTCGACATCGTCACCATCGGCCAATACCTCTCCCCAGGCCCCAAGCACCTGCCGGTGGATCGCTTCGTGACGCCAGAACAGTTTGCGGCTTTCAAACAGCACGGCGAAGAGGAGCTCGGCTTCCTGCAGGTGGTGAGCAGTCCGCTCACCCGCAGCAGTTATCACGCCGGCGAGGTGCAGCGGCTAATGCAGCTACACCCCCGTTAGGCCACCACCGCCTGCCGCTCCGCCAGGCCCACGCTGGCCTTTTCGCTGGGCGGTACCAGGAGTTTGAAGCGTCCCTTCCAGGTGGACCAATCCGCCAAGATCTCAGCTGCCTTGGCGCTGCCGGTGGCTTCGAGGTGGGCCAGCAGCAGGGGCTTGAGCAGGACGTCCTGCTCAGGAGTAGTGAGCTCACAGATGGCCACGATCTCGGGGTTCACCCGCTCAGCCAGGCCACCACTCTCATCGAGGATGAAGGCCACACCACCGGTCATACCGGCGGCCAAGTTGCGACCGGTGCTGCCAAGAACCACCACCACGCCACCGGTCATGTACTCGCAGCAGTGGTCGCCGGCGCCCTCCACCACGGTTTTGGCACCGCTATTGCGCACGCCAAAGCGCTCACCGGCACGGCCCAGGGCGAACAGCTCACCACCAGTGGCGCCATAGAGGCAGGTGTTGCCCAGGATCACCTGGTTGCCAGGGTCGTTGACGCCGGCGGGAGGCACAACGGTGAGGCGGCCACCGTTGAGGCCCTTGCCCACATAGTCGTTTGCTTCACCCACCAGGCGCACATTCATGCCTTGAAGCACAAAGGCCCCGAAACTTTGACCAGCGGCCCCCAAGTAGGTGAGATCGAGCTGGCCCTTGAAGCCGGTATTGCCATGGCGCGCCGCAATTTCACCGGAGATACGGGCGCCCACGCTGCGATCCGTGTTGACGATTTCCAGAGTGCGGGCCAGACGGCCGTGGCTGGAAATCGCGCTCATCACCTCGGCATCAGCCAGCAACTGATCTTCCAAGATTTGTCCATTGCTGTGGGCCTCAGCGTCGTGCTTCAGCCAACTGCGATCAGCAGCGGCGGGAATTGGGTCGATCAGGCAGGAGAGATCAAGGGCGCTGGTTTTGGCGAGAGCCACGGCACGGGGCTGCAACAATTCACTGCGGCCGATCAGATCTTCGAGGCGGGCCACGCCAAGCACGCTCAGCAGCTGGCGCACCTCCTCAGCCACGAACAGGAAGAAATTCACGACGTGCTCGGGCACGCCGGGGAAGCGCTTGCGCAGGTTTTCTTTCTGGGTAGCCACACCCACCGGGCAGTTATTGGTGTGGCAAACGCGGGCCATGATGCAACCCTCGGCGATCATCGCCACCGACCCGAAGCCGTATTCCTCGGCGCCCAGCAAGGCCGCGATGATCACGTCCCAACCGGTTTTGAGGCCGCCATCGGCCCGCAGCAACACCCGGTCACGCAGACCGTTTTCGAGTAGCGCCCGGTGCACCTCAGTGAGGCCTAGCTCCCAGGGGCTGCCGGCATGTTTGATCGAGCTGAGCGGTGAAGCGCCGGTGCCGCCGTCGTGGCCAGAAATCTGAATCACATCAGCATTGGCCTTGGCTACGCCAGCGGCGATCGTGCCGATGCCGATTTCTGCAACCAGCTTCACGCTCACCTTGGCGGCGGGGTGCACCTGGTGCAGATCGTGGATTAGCTGGGCCAGATCCTCAATTGAATAAATGTCGTGATGGGGAGGCGGCGAGATCAAAGCCACCCCGGCCTTGCTGTTGCGGAGCCAGGCGATGTAAGGATCCACCTTCGGCCCCGGCAGCTGCCCGCCCTCGCCGGGCTTGGCCCCCTGGGCCACCTTGATCTCCAGCTGGCGGCCACTGCGGAGATATTCAGGGGTCACGCCGAAGCGCCCTGAAGCGATCTGCTTAATGGCTGAGCAGGCGGTATCACCGTTGCGCAGGCCATTGAGGCTGGGCAGGGTCGGCGAATGACCGTCGCCGTCTACATCGCTGAGCAGCCCGAAGCGGGCCGGATCCTCGCCGCCCTCACCGCTGTTGCTCTTGCCGCCGATGCGGTTCATGGCGATGGCTAACACCTCGTGGGCCTCGCGGGAGAGGGCCCCCAAGCTCATGCCACCGGTGCAAAAGCGGCTGCAGATACTCTCCACGCTCTCCACCTGCTCGATCGGCAGCTGGACGGGAGCGGGCTTGAGTTCCAGCAGGTCCCGAAGGGCCGTAACTGGCCGGTGCTCCAGCAGGGTCTTGTAGGTGGAGAAGTGGTCGTAGCCAGGACCCGCCTTGACAGCGGCATGCAGGGCTTTGGCCATCTCCGGGCTATTGAGGTGATATTCGCCGCCAGTGCGGTACTGCACGAAGCCCATGAACTCGAGCTTGGTGCGGTTGAGCTCGGGGAAGGCCTTGGCATGGAAGCTGAGGGTTTCGCTGGCCAGCTCTCCCAAGCTGAGGCCTGCCACCCGGCTGGTGGTGCCGCTGAAGGCAAGCTGGATCAGATCGGCGCCAAGGCCGATGGCTTCGAAGATCTGGGCGCCGTGATAACTGGCCAGCAGTGAAATTCCGATCTTGGAGAGAATCTTGCGCAGGCCATCTTCTAGGGCCTTGCGCACATTTGCCTGCACCTGATCAGGGCTGAGCGCCGGCAGTTTGCCGGTTTCGATCAGCTTCTGCACACGGGGGTGGGCTAGCCAGTGGCGGCTGGTTTCCCAGGTGAGCCAAGGGCAGACGGCACTGGCGCCATAACCGATCAGGCAAGCCAAGTGGTGAGTGCTCCAGCACTGGGCCGTTTCCACCACCAGGGAAGCCTGCAGCCGCAGGCCCAAGTTGAGCAGGTGGTGATGCACCGCTCCCACGGCCAGCAGCGGTGGAATAATGGCCGTGGTGGCATTGATGCCACCCGCCTCGCCGCCTCGATCGCTCAGCACCAGGATCTGGCTGCCGGCGCGCACGGCCGCCTCGGCCTCACCGCGCAGGCGCTGCACCGCAGCTTCGAGGCCTCCAGGGCCGTCGGTGACGGCCATCAGCGTGGAAAGGGTGGTGGTGGGCAGGCCCTGCCGGCCAACCTCCGCAAGCTCCGCCTCGTTGAGGATTGGGCTGGCCAGGTGCAGCACAGCCGCCGAGGCAGCCTCGGGGCGCAGCGGCGAGCCCCGCTTGCCCAGATGCATCTCCAGGCTCATCACCAGCTTTTCCCGCAAAGGATCTATCGGCGGGTTGGTGACTTGGGCGAAGCGCTGCTTGAAGTAGTCGTAAAGGAGGTGGGGTTTGTTTGAGAGCACCGCCAGCGGAATGTCATCACCCATGCAATAGGTGGGCTCCTTAGCCGCACCGGCCATGTCCTCGATCACCAGATCGAAATCCTCGGCAGTGAAACCGAAGGCCGTTTGCTTTTGAAGCAGCTCCAGATCCCCCAGCTGGCGCTCCTGGAACCAGGGCTGAGGGGCGAGGGTGCGGCGGTGCTGGGCCAACCAGGCTCCGTAGGGATGGCGGGCCGCCACCTCCTGCTTGACATCCCAGTTGCGCAGTAGGCGGCCCTGTTCCAGATCCACCGCCAGCATCTGTCCGGGGCCGAGTCGACCCTTTTCGATGATGCGGCTCTCCTCAAGCTCGACCACACCAGTTTCTGAGCCCATCACCACGAAACCGTCGTTGGTGATGCAGTAGCGGGCGGGACGCAGGCCATTGCGATCGAGGGTGGCGCCCACGCTGCGGCCGTCAGCAAAAACCAGCAGGGCCGGACCGTCCCAGGGTTCCTGGGTGCAGGCGGAATACTCATAGAAAGCCTGGATATCGGGCTTATCCGTCAGCTCGGGCTGATCGCGGAAGGCCTCGGGCACCAGAGTGAGCAGGCTCTCGGTGATCGGCCGGCCGCTGCGCACCAACAGTTCCAAGGTGGCGTCGAGGTTGGCTGAATCGCTGAAGGCGGCGTTCACCACTGGCTTCAGTTCAGCTGCCGCCTCCCCCCACACTGCATCCAGGTTGGCTTCCGATGCCCGCGCCCAGTTCAGGTTGCCTAGAAGGGTGTTTATCTCACCGTTGTGACCGAGCAGCCGCATGGGCTGGGCCAGCGGCCAGCGGGGCAGGGTGTTGGTGCTGAAGCGGCGGTGATATACCGCAAAGCTCACGGCAAAGCGTGGATCGCGCAGGTCTCCATAGAAAGCGGACAGCACCGCTGAACGCACCATTCCTTTGTAGACAACAGTGCGGCCACTGAGGGAAGCGAAGTAAAGATCACCGGGACCGGGCCCCCAGACAGCGCGGGCCCGATCGCCGCAGCGCCGGCGCAGCCGGAACAGCAGGGCTTCCAAGTCATCACCGGCTTGGTCCCCGGCGATTAACCACTGCTCGATGGCCGGAGCGGTCTGCCGGGCCAAGGGGCCTAAAACAGAAGCATCAAGAGGAACTGCACGCCAACTCAGGCTGCTCAGCCCCAGCTTGGCGGCCTCCTCATCACAAAAAAGCTTGGCCTGCTCGCGCTTAGCGGCTTCGGCGGGGAGGAAAACCATGCCCAGCCCGCGTGCCGCGCTCTTAGCCACCGCCGCCTCAGGCCACACCTCTTCCAAATAGCTCCAGGGGATCCCGCAGAGCACCCCGGCCCCATCGCCGGAATCACCATCGCCGCCACAACCCCCGCGGTGCTCCATGCAATCGAGGCCCCGCAGGGCCTGCTGCAAAACCCAATGGCTGGCTTTGCCCTGAAGGTTGGCAAGAAAGCCCACACCACAGGCGTCCTTCTCACCAGCCACCGCCGCCGGAGCGGCGCTATCGCAATGAGGCCAAACAGGGCGAGAGGGATAAGGCATAACCCGAGACGGTCCGGCAGTTGATCTGTCAGGGCAGCGCCGCAGAACACGCGCGGGTGTCAGCGGCAACAGAGAGGTTGATCCTAGGGATGCGCATCCCCTAAGCCGGGCGAGCGAACCTCTAAATAGGACTAGCGTTCGATGCTGTCAGCCGGGCTGGCCCATGGCCTCTACTGCGTCCCTGGCTCCCTGGCTCCTGGTTCTGTGCCTACCAGCCGTCAGCCAGGCCATCCCCCTTGGGCCGTCACCGCCGCCGCCGGTTCCCCTAATGGGTGCCGCCGCAGCACCAGAGCGCCAGGGCAGCAGTATCCGCATCAATGGCCGGCTCCAGAGCGCCCGCTGGCAGTGGGTGGGGGGCTTGCGCGACACGCCCCAACAGCTGTGGATCCCCCTGGAGGTGCTCGAGAACCAGCTCGGGGTCACCAGCCGCAGCCGCAGCGATGGCGCCCTCGACCTGGAGTGGTTTGGCCAGGAACTGAAAGTGCCCGCCAGCGCCCAGCGCAGCCTCGAAGACGAGGTAGCGGTAGACGTGAGCAGTCTGTTTGGCCGCATCGGCGTAGGCCTGCGCCATGAGGGCAGCCTGCTCAGCATGGAGTTGACCAGGCCCCAGCTGCTCCAGGTGCGCAGCTCAAAACCTGGCCCTGTGAAGCGCATCGTGCTCGATATAGGCGGCCCGGCGGCAATTGGTAAATACGACGACGGACTGGTGGTCGACCTACTCAGCAGCAGCGACCAACAGGCCCTGCTCCAGAGCCTGGGGCTGTTCGCCCAGCAAGGCAGCGGAGGGCTGAAGCTCAAACCTTCTGCCGCCAAATTGACTCGGGTATTCAGCCTGGGCGAACCCAATCGGGTGGTGATCGAGTGGCCGGACCAGGAGGCCTCAACCCGCACCGACAGCCCAGCGCCGATCGATCCACGCCTTCAGGCTCTGCTTGGCAATGAATTGCAGTGGGATCGCCTGGTGCGCCAGGGGGTGCGCATCAACGCGATCCGCGTTGATCCACGCAGTGCCTCGCTGCAGCTGCGGCCCCTTGCCAGGCCTGGAGCCATGGAAGGCCTCAGTTCCCTAGTGCAGCTCGCCAATCAGCAGCAGGCCTGGGTAGCTATCAACGGGGGTTACTTCAACCGGGTGCGGCGTCTGCCCCTGGGTGCTCTAAAACAAGACGGCCGCTGGCTGTCTGGACCAATTTTGAACCGGGGCGTCGCTGCCTGGGACGAACGCAGCCTGCCCAACTTTGGCCGGCTGCAGCTTGCGCAATGGGTGGTGGGTCCAGGAACTGTTCGGCTACCGGTCGTTGTTGTCAACAGTGGCTTTGTGCAGCGAGGCATCAGCAGCTACACCGCCGACTGGGGGCCGAGCTACCGAGCCCTAAGTGGTTCTGAAACTGGCCTATTGATCCAGGGGGGCCAGGTGCGACAGCAGCTTGGCCCCGCCGAATTGGGTGCAGGAGTGCAGCTACGCGGCGATGACCTGCTGCTGGTTGGTCGGGGTGGAGCAAACTTGCCCTGGGTCCCAGGCGATCAGCTCCAGATCGAAAGCCGCCCAAGCAACAATCTTGGCCTCGCAGCCAACGTGGTCGGCGGTGGACCGTTGCTGTTGCAGGGCGGTCGCATCGTGCTCAACGGCGCAGCCGAGAATTTCGGCGCAGCCTTTCTGAGCCAAGGGGCACCCCGCACCGTGCTGGCCAGAGATGACCGTCAGGTGTGGCTAATTACCTTGGAGGGAACCCAGGACAGCGGCCCCACGCTGGGAGAAGCCGCCATGCTCTTGCAGCAACTGGGGCTACAAGACGCCTTAAACCTTGATGGCGGTAGTTCAACGGGGCTTGTGTTGGGGGGATCCCTACAAGTGAAGGGTCGGGGTGTCGCCGGATCCGTTCACAACGGTGTTGGCCTCGTGCCGTAAAAACAGCGCCACGGTAATGATAGATATGCCGCCGAGTATCCCCATGGCCAAGGGTCATAGCCTGCGCGTGACTGCCGCCGCCGCCGCCGAGCTGGGGCGGCAGGCCGCCGTAGCAGGCACCCCCGGGATGATGCATCTGGATTTGGTAGATGGTCGCTGTGAGCGCTGGGCGATTCGATTGCGTCCTGGCCACCTGGCGGGCACGCCCATTGCACGAGCCGACGGCATCACCCTCTATGCGCCAGCGGGGCAGGTAAACCTGCTGTGCAGCCTGAGCCTGGACTACCGGGGTGACATCAGCGGCGGCGGCTTTCTGGTGCGTCCCGGGGAGGGCATGGTGAGCTGCGCCTGCGGCACCGCATTTAGCCACCAAGACGTGGGCCGCCAGGCGACCCAGTAAGGTGACGGATCGACGAATTCGGTCGGACGTCCGACCAATACCCCCCGACCAGACCCCGGTCCTCGATGCCCACCATTCAGCAGCTAATCCGTACTGAGCGCCAGAGTCTTTCCCGGAAGACAAAGTCGCCCGCCCTGCGCGCTTGTCCCGAGCGCCGTGGGGTCTGCACACGCGTGTACACATCCACACCAAAGAAGCCGAACTCGGCCTTACGCAAGGTGGCTCGAGTGCGCCTCACCTCTGGCTTTGAGGTGACCGCCTACATCCCCGGCATTGGGCACAACCTTCAGGAGCACTCTGTGGTCTTGATTCGGGGTGGTCGTGTCAAGGATCTACCTGGCGTCCGTTACCACATCATCCGCGGCACCTTGGATACCGCTGGCGTCAAGGATCGTCGTCAGTCCCGTTCCAAGTACGGCGCCAAGACGCCCAAGAGCTGAAGTGGCCTTGATCAGCTTGACCAGCTGCTGATAGTCAGTTCCAGCCAGAGGCATCAACATGCCTCGTACATCTTCCATTCCCATAGTTCTCCCCGCTCCGGTCGACCATGTCTCGCCGCAATGCCGCCGAGAAGCGCCCAGTGCTTCCCGACCCCCAATTCAACAGCCGCCTAGCCTCCATGATCGTGGCTCGGCTTATGAAGCATGGCAAAAAGTCAACGGCTCAGCGCATCCTTTCGGATGCCTTCTCCCTGATCAACGACCGCACCGGTACTGATCCTCTAGAGCTGTTCGAGACTGCCGTTCGCAATGCAACCCCGCTGGTTGAGGTTCGTGCTCGCCGAGTAGGTGGCGCCACATATCAGGTGCCGATGGAAGTTCGCCAGGAGCGTGGTACCGCCATGGCTCTGCGCTGGCTGGTGAATTTTTCACGCGCCCGCAATGGCCGCAGCATGGCCCAGAAATTGGCTGGTGAGTTGATGGATGCAGCTAACGAAGCGGGAAGCGCAGTCCGCAAGCGCGAAGAGACCCACAAGATGGCCGAAGCCAACAAGGCTTTCGCCCACTACCGCTACTGAGTTTTGTCTCAACTGCTGAAGTCCAGGGCGACTTCAGCCTCGGCAGACCAGGTCTGTAGAGTAATGCCCACGTTTTGTTGACCTTTCGGAGACCTCCCTCGTGGCCCGCGCCTTTCCACTGGAACGCGTTAGAAATATCGGGATTGCCGCCCACATCGATGCGGGCAAAACCACCACGACTGAACGGATTCTGTTCTATTCAGGCGTCGTGCACAAGATGGGTGAGGTGCACGACGGTGCCGCAGTCACCGACTGGATGGAGCAGGAGCGCGAGCGCGGCATCACCATCACCGCTGCGGCCATTTCCACCACTTGGAAGGACAACCGCATCAATATCATCGACACCCCCGGGCACGTCGACTTCACCATTGAGGTGGAGAGATCGATGCGGGTGCTCGACGGCGTGGTCGCCGTCTTCTGCGCCGTTGGTGGCGTTCAGCCCCAGTCAGAAACCGTATGGAGACAGGCTGACCGCTACAACGTTCCCCGGATCGTGTTCGTCAACAAGATGGACCGCACCGGGGCCGACTTCTTGAAGGTCTACGAGCAGATCAAGGACCGGCTCAAAGCAAACGCAGCTCCAATCCAGCTACCGATCGGTGCCGAGGGCGAGCTAAAAGGAATTATCGACCTTGTGCGCAACAAGGCAATCATTTATACCAATGATCTCGGTACTGACATCATTGAAGGCGAAATTCCTGATGACATGATTGAGGAAGCCCAAAAGTGGCGCCTCAAGCTGATGGAAACTGTTGCCGAGTCTGACGAAGACTTGATAGATCCCTTCCTGGAAAATGGCGAGCTTACCGAAGAGCAGCTGATCAAGGGTATTCGCAAAGCTACTATTCACAACGGCTTGGTGCCGATGGTTTGTGGCTCCGCCTTCAAGAACAAGGGCGTGCAGCTGGTGCTCGATGCCGTGGTCGACTACCTGCCAGCGCCGGTTGACGTGCCGCCAATCACCGGCCTGTTGCCAGATGGCAGCGAGTCAAACAGGCCCTGCGACGACAGCGCACCCTTCAGCGCGCTGGCCTTCAAGGTAATGGCCGATCCCTATGGCAAGCTCACTTTCGTGCGCATGTACTCAGGGGTGCTCAATAAGGGCAGTTATGTACTCAACTCCACTAAAGACAAGAAGGAGCGCATTTCTCGCCTAATCCTGCTCAAAGCTGTTGATCGCGAAGAGGTAGACGAGTTGCGTGCCGGCGACCTTGGTGCCGTACTGGGGCTCAAGGACACCACCACCGGGGATACGCTCTGCGTTGAAACCGACCCAATCATTCTTGAATCGCTCTACATTCCCGAGCCCGTGATCTCGGTAGCCGTCGAGCCGAAGACCAAGGGTGATATGGAAAAGCTTTCCAAAGCTCTCCAGTCCCTGTCAGAGGAAGATCCCACATTCCGGGTCTCCACAGATCCGGAAACCAGCCAGACCGTTATTGCTGGTATGGGCGAACTCCACCTAGAGATCCTGGTGGATCGGATGCTGCGTGAGTTCAAAGTTGAAGCAAATATCGGCGCCCCACAGGTTTCGTATCGCGAAACTATTCGCACCAGCTCCAAAGGCGAGGGCAAATTTGCCCGCCAGACCGGCGGTAAAGGTCAATACGGCCATGTGGTGATCGAAATGGAACCCGGCGAGCCGGGCACCGGATTCGAATTCGTCAACAAAATTGTTGGTGGCATCGTTCCAAAGGAGTACATCGGCCCCGCCGAAGCTGGCATGAAGGAGACCTGCCAATCCGGTGTGATTGCTGGTTTCCCCATGATTGACGTCAGGGCCACCATGGTTGACGGGTCATATCACGACGTCGACTCCTCCGAGATGGCGTTTAAAATCGCCGGATCCATGGCATTCAAAGACGCAGTCAAGAAGTGCAACCCCGTACTTCTTGAGCCAATGATGAAGGTGGAAGTCGAGATCCCCGAGGATTTCCTTGGTTCGGTCATCGGCGACCTCTCATCCCGTCGAGGCCAGGTCGAAGGACAGTCCATTGATAATGGTCAGTCCAAGGTCCAGACAAAAGTGCCCCTAGCCGAAATGTTCGGCTACGCCACCCAGCTCCGATCCATGACCCAGGGTCGGGGTATTTTCTCGATGGAGTTCAGCCATTACGAGGAAGTTCCTCGCAATGTGGCTGAGGCCATCATCTCCAAGAATCAGGGCAATTCCTGATCTCTCCTTTACCCACTAACCCCCCGATTCTTTCTACTCATGGCACGCGAGAAGTTCGAAAGGAACAAACCCCACGTCAACATTGGCACCATCGGCCACGTTGACCACGGCAAAACCACCCTCACGGCTGCCATCACCAACGTGTTGGCATCCCAGGGCATGGCCAAGGCCCAGGCCTACGACGAAATCGATGGTGCTCCTGAGGAGAAAGAGCGGGGCATCACTATCAACACGGCGCACGTCGAGTACGAGACCCAAAAGCGTCACTACGCTCACGTGGACTGCCCCGGCCACGCGGACTACGTTAAGAACATGATCACCGGTGCCGCCCAGATGGATGGCGCGATTCTGGTGGTAGCCGCAACCGACGGGCCGATGGCCCAGACCAAGGAACACATCCTCCTTGCCAAGCAAGTGGGCGTTCCCGCCTTGGTGGTGTTCCTGAACAAAAAGGACATGGTCGACGACGAGGAAATCCTTGAACTCGTCGAACTGGAAATGCGCGAGCTGCTCAGCAGCTACGACTTCCCAGGCGATGACATCCCCGTGGTTGCCGGCTCAGCACTGAAGGCCCTGGAATTTATCCAAGCTGGCAATAAGGCCGAGCGTGGTGCCAATGAGTGGGTTGACAAGATTCTCGACCTGATGGATGCCGTCGACGAGTCGATCCCCGAGCCCGAGCGCGAAGTCGACAAGCCCTTCCTGATGGCAATCGAGGACGTTTTCTCGATTACTGGTCGTGGCACCGTGGCAACTGGCCGCATCGAGCGCGGCAAGGTCAAAGTCGGCGAAACCGTTCAAATTGTCGGCATTCGCGACACCCGCGAAACTACGGTCACCGGCGTGGAAATGTTCCGCAAGCTGCTCGAAGAGGGCTTGGCTGGCGACAACTGTGGACTACTGCTGCGCGGCATCCAGAAAGAGGACATCGAGCGCGGCATGGTGCTGGTGAAGCCCAACTCCATCAAGCCCCACACCAAATTCGAAGGTGAGGTCTACGTGCTGAAGAAGGAAGAAGGCGGCCGCCACACCCCCTTCTTCGCAGGCTATCGCCCTCAGTTCTACATCCGTACAACTGACGTGACCGGCCAAATCACTGCCTTTACCTCCGACGACGGTGCAAACGTCGAGATGGTGATGCCCGGTGACCGCATCAAGATGACCGGCGAGCTGATCTGCCCGGTGGCCATCGAGCAAGGTATGCGCTTCGCTATCCGCGAAGGTGGACGCACCATCGGTGCAGGCGTGGTCTCCAAGATCATCGCTTGAGCCTGAGGTAAGTTTCAGGGGAAGGACCTTTCAGGTCCTTCCCCGCTTACCGCTCCTCGACAATCCAGCTCCACCAGCCACCCGGGCCTTCCGCCCTGGAGCTTCCTGACTCCTGATCTGACATGTCCACCGCCATCGCCCAGCAGAAGATCCGCATTCGCCTCAAGGCGTTTGATCGCCGGATGCTTGATCTCTCCTGCGAAAAAATCATTGAAACTGCCGACCACACCGCCGCAACGGCGATCGGCCCGATTCCGCTGCCTACCAAGCGCAAGATCTATTGCGTGCTGCGCTCGCCCCACGTCGATAAAGACTCCCGCGAGCACTTCGAAACCCGCACTCACCGTCGCATTATTGACATCTACAGCCCTTCGGCCAAGACGATCGACGCTCTGATGAAGCTCGATCTGCCCAGTGGTGTTGATATCGAAGTCAAGCTCTGACACCAATTGCTGGCAATCCTGTCTGCAAAGCCTGCGTCACCCCCTGCGCGTGACACAGGCTTTTTTTCTAGGATTATCTGGTATCTCCTGATAAAGCCATGGGCGAGCTGGCCGTAAGGGAGCTGCCGTTGTTTCCCCTACCCGACGTGGTGCTCTTCCCCCAGGAAGTGCTGCCCCTTCATATTTTCGAGCCCCGCTACCGGATGCTGCTGCGCACCGTAATGGCCGGGGATCAGCGCTTCGGAGTGGTGCGTTGGGACCCCCAAAGCCAAACCATGGCAGAGGTGGGCTGCTGTGCAGAAATCCTGCACTGTCAAACCCAGGACGACGACCACAGCAACATCGTGACCATGGGGCAGCAGCGTTTTCGTGTGCTCGACATCGTGCGTGAGGCGCCTTTTCGGGTAGGAATGGTGAGCTGGATCGAAGATGAACCCGAAGCAAGCCATGCGCAGCTGGCTGAATTGGCAGGTGACGTCGGCCAAGCCCTGCGGGATGTGGTGGAACTCACAGGCAAGCTGATTGGCAAGCCGGCCAGCCTGCCCAACGACCTTCCCGATTTGCCCCGGGAGCTGTCGTTCTGGATCGGTGCCCACCTGGGCGGCCCCGTGGCCGACCACCAGCAAGCCCTGCTGGAGATCACAGACACCAGCGAGCGGCTGCGCCAGGAATACGAACTCCTGGACCAGACCCGACGGCAATTGGCGGCTCGCACCGTGCTTAAAGACACTTTCCAGCCCCAATAACCTCTGTCATGACCCTCCTGAGTTGGCCACTGGCTGCCACTGTCGGGGTCGGAGCCCTTGGCTGCGCTGCAGTCACCCTGGCAGCACGCCTCTGGCTGAAACGCCGGCGGCGTTATGAATCCGCCGCCAGCGTGGCTGACGCCTACGACCGCTGGACCAATGACCAGCTGCTCGAACGGCTCTGGGGGGACCATATTCACCTGGGCTATTACCGCCAGAGCGGCACCGGCAGGTCGCGCCACCAGGATTTCCGAGTTGCCAAGGAAACCTTCGTCCATGAACTGGCGCGCTGGAGCGGCCTTGACCAACTGCCCCCCGGCTCAACGGTGCTGGATGTGGGCTGCGGTATTGGCGGCAGCGCCCGCATCCTGGCGAAGGACTACGGCCT
>CAZKER010000167.1:0-15785 GCA_964551845.1 uncultured Cyanobium sp. | reverse complement strand
TGCTCTGCCAGCGCAGGGCATAGACATCCCCGCGTCCGCGGAAGAGACGCCGGAACAGGGCCAGCTTCTCTTGGGTTGAAACGGGACCCTTGACTGGGGCCTGGAGTGAAATCGGCGCAGGCTCAGATGGGCCAGGTGTGCCGGGGCGCCAGGCGATGCCGTGGGCCTCCAGCAGCCCAATCAAGCGAGCGTTCTCCCGGCGTAGCTGATCCAGCTCAGAGGGCACGGAGTCAGCCATAGGGCTTCAGTGCTGGTCAGCCTGCCGGTAGACAGCATTGCGTTCCCGCTTGCCCATCGCCACAACCAGCACCAGCACCTCGCAATCCCGCACTTCGTAGACCAAGCGGAATCCGGCGGCACGGAGCTTGATCTTGTAGCGGTTGGTGGATCCGCGCAGTTTGCTTGCTGGGATTCGGGGCTCGATTAGACGTTCTCCCAGCTTTTTCTTGAACTGCTCCCGGATCCCTGGGCTCAGGGTCCGCCATTCCCGCAGGGCCTCGGGATGAAAGGCCAGCTCATAGGGCATCGAGGCTGACCCGCAGCGGCTTCTGCCCATCCGCTAGCCGGGCATCGGCGATACGGCCCAGCTCCAGGTCTTCCACGAGATCCATCAGCTCTTCGTAGGCCCGGGCCGGAACGCAGTAGAAGACCGGCTCGTTGCGGTTGAGCACCGCGACCGCCATCCCTTCACCGGCCGCCACGGTGGCCATGGGGTTCTTCTTGTGATCCGAGATGCTCACTGCGGTCTCGGTCAGGACGCGGTGGACCATCAGCGGACCAGGAAAGAACGAGACCAAATAATAGGTCGCCAGGCAGGTCGCTAGGCAGGTCTAGTACTCTGCGGGTCGCGCCCGGCCAATCTCCAGCGATCCTGCAGATCGCCCTGGCAATCTGATCGTTGCGGAGCTTTCGCAGTCTCAGGTGGTTGGTCGGTGATGGGGGCGTCCCGCGTCGCGGCTCTCCGCCATTCTTTGACCCCGGTCGATTCTCTGCGGGAGAGAGCATGAACTCACTCCACCCAGAGGAAAGACTCAGCAAGGCCATTGGGCTGCGCATTGGCCTGAGCAGGCATAGGACGCACCAACCCGACGCTCTTGCGAAAGTTGCGGTTGCTGCGTTTATTTCGATTACGATTCACTTGGCCTTCCCCTCCTCCTGTCCATGGCCGTCGCTCTCCCCAGCTCCATGGAGCCCGTGATCCCCACGGCTGAGGCGGCTGAGGCCGCAGGGGCGAGCTTGCGCGATCTCGCCAGCTTCCGTGCCAGCCACGGCCTGCGCCAGGCCTGCCTCTCCCTAGACCTGGAAGATGGCCAGCGCGCATCCGTCCCGATCCCGGCTGCGGTGCTGGAGTTGCTGCAGGGAATCCTGGTGCAGATGGCCCAGGGCAATGCCGTCACGCTGGTGCCGGTGCACGCCGAACTCACGACCCAGCAGGCCGCTGATCTGCTGAATGTGTCGCGGCCCTTTCTGATCGACCGACTTACGCAAGGGGAGATCCCCTTCCGTAAGGTCGGCACCCATCGGCGCATCCGCCTGGCCGACCTGATGGCCTACAAGCACGCCATCGATCAGCAGCGTGCCGCGGCCCTCGATGAGTTGGCTGCCCAGGCCCAGGAGCTGGGTATGGGCTACTGAGGTGAATCGCTTCACCGTCGTCTATGACGCTTGCGTTCTCTATCCAGCTCCACTCCGCGATCTGCTGATGCGCCTGGCGCTCACGGATCTCTACCGGGCTCGTTGGAGCGATCAGATTCACGACGAGTGGATCAACGCTGTGCTGCGGAACCGGTCTGATCTCTCCAGAGCGCAGTTGGAGCGGACCCGCGCACTGATGAATGCTCACGTGCGTGATGCTCTGGTCGATGGCTTTCAGCCCCTTATTCCAGCTCTGGAGTTACCAGACCCGGATGACCGCCATGTTCTGGCTGCCGCCATCCAGTGCGGTGCCGATCTGATCCTCACCTTCAACCTGGGCGATTTCCCGGATCAGGCCCTAGCGAGCTATGGCCTTGGCGCCTGCCATCCCGACCCATTTCTGCTGGATCAGTTGAACCTGGATGCCGAACGGGTCTGCGTGGCGATGCGGCAGCACCGAGCGAGCCTCAAGAACCCACCCAAAACAGTCGAGGAGTATCTGGCAACACTGGAGGAACAAGGGTTGAGCGGGTTCTCGCAGGCCGTGCGGCATTACGGCGCTGAGCTCTGAGCACGTAGGCCATGGGCCAGCCGCTGCTCTGCCTTTGCGAAAGCGTCGTCCACCACGTCATCCCCGCACCAACGGCTGTAGGCCGCCAGATGGGTTTCCACAGAGTGGCCCATGGCTACTGCGACCACCTTGGGAGGCAGCTCGCAAGTGATGTGAGCGCGGTGGGCATAGCCGTGACGGCAGGAGTAGAGCACCAGTTTCTCGCCCTTCTCTTCATAATCTCGCCGTAGTTGCTGCCAGAGAGGACGCTGCCGCATATAGGTACCAAGGTCCTCAGCGCCATGACCTGGTCGCATCGGCGGCATGCGGTCAGCTCGAAATGCTTTCTCGAGCTGCCAGGCCTTGGGCCATTCGTCGCATGGCAGCAGTCGCAAAACCCTGGATCGGGTGCGACCTCGACTGGAAACCTTCTGGTAGGTGGTCCAGAGTTGCCCTTTCTGAATCTCCAGGTGTTGCAGTTCTTCCGGCCGCAGACCGTAGGCAGCCATCAACTGAAACGCCAATCGCCAGCGCGGATCAGGTATGGCCTCTGCCAAATCCAGCACATGGCTGGCCTCAATGGGTGTTGTAATCCCCCGTTCTTCTCGCTTGCGGCCCACATAGATAGAGAGATCAAGCGGCGGTGCCCAGGATGAAGGCAAGCGTTCTGAATCGACGCCCCAACGTAAAAGTGCTGCCGTGAATTGAACCTGTAACTGACGCCCACGCGATCCGGGCCTGTCCTTCCAGGACTCAATCACGCCCTCCAGTAATTGTTTGGGTGAAATGGGTCGACGCTTTCCGCCAACGGCCTCGAGGATCACACCCATTCGCCGCCAATAGATCTCATCCCAGGTGCTCTGCTTGATTGCCCCACTGCTGAGTTTGTGATCTTTAAAACCTTGAATTAATTGAGGCCAGTTGATTGCTTCGCTAGCCGTCAATCCGACATGGCTCGATTCCTCCGTAGGAATTCGCGCGTGAGTTTCGATGGCTAGATCAAGTGGTACGCCATCGCTGTAATCGGCATGAATAGCAAGAATGGCTGCATGAATGGCCTGCCGCTCAGAAGCGGCCCAATCAAATAGCAAAACCCGCTGCTGGCGTGCACCACCTGCGGCAGAAGCTGAGACGTTCAGCAGAACCCGCCCACGCATATCAGAAACAGTCCAGCCACTGCGAGGTCCCAGATCCGAGGTGAGCGACAAGCGCAGCGCTGCGACCCAGCCACGGTCTTTGGCTGCCCGTGCTGGGCGAGAGGCAGTGGTGGCTTTTGGCACGGCTCCAGGAAATCAGGCACGCACGACACCCCTTGCAAGAGAATCACCTTTACTGATCAGGGCCGTATTCGATCCGGCGGTGGCGCTCAGCTCCAGGGCTGTTTCTGCTCCCAACCCACCGGACAACCCATGGCGTCCTGCTGCTCAGATGGCATGGTCGAGATGACGCCAGCCATACGCAAAGGCCAGGTGCTGAGAGGGGCGACCTTGCGCACGATGATGGCCATCACGACAAGGTAGTTGTACAGCTTCTTGGATGGCTGCACCCCTTCTCCATCGGCATCTTCCATCACAAGAAGACCCTGAATCTTCTTGATCTTCGGGAGCCGCTTTACCATCAGTCGGTTCCACAGCCTGCCGTGATGCGCGCTGATATTTCGCAGCAGATTCAGGGAGTGCAACACACTATTGAGCACCTGGGCTGATGGCATTCCCATCGATCTCGCCACCTTGGTCTTGCTATCCAGCTATGTTGCAGCGATCCAGGTACGCAGGGGTCCAAGGGAGATCAGCTCCGTCATTGCCCAGATCGGGAGCAGCTCGGGTTCTGAATAGGTTTGCTGGTAATGAATCACGAAGGTTTCATTGCTCTGCTGCAGCTGACCACGCAGCTGCTTGATCTGTTCATCGGGATTGAAGTCAGATCTGAATAGCTGCGGGTCGAGGTAACAGTGGGGTCCATGCTTGATGCTCAGTTCTTGCACCCAAGCTGATCTGGCTGCGATTTCGATTCGCTCAATCGCGTCAATTGCCAGCAATCGAATCCGGCGATCCTTGTCGTACAGCTCAATCACCTGCTCGAAACTGGAGTCAGGCTTGAAACGGTGGCTTCTGGTCTCCCCTGGGGCTGGGGGTTCTTCAAAGAACAGCCAATACGCGCTCAACCGGTAGTAGCCGATCAGACCAAGAGCATTCAGCGCCAGATCATCTGACCCAACCAGCAGTCCTCGATCGCGTAACTGCTGGAGCTGTTCTGGAATGTTCAGCGGAGGCTTGGAGTACCTCAACAAAAGTCCGCTGGAAAGAGTGACCCCCCTGTTTGGGCATGCCGGAGACCGGCAGAGGCCTGGAGGGTGTTGCTGCCGAAAAGCTAGCAGGCAGGTCAACCGCAGTGGCGTCGGCCCAGCAAAACCGCGACGGCCACGCCTCGGCCCTGTCCAATCCTGGCCAGGAGCCAAGCCCTCAGCGTTGCAGCAGCCAGCGGATCAGCGACAGGCCGATGATCAGCTCAATGCCGGTGTTCCAGAGCCAGGACGGACGCTCGGCCAACCGTTGCAACCAATGAGGCAGCTGCTCACGCCACTGCTCCATTGCCAGCACCGCCAGCAGCAGCAGTACCAATGGGATGCCGATGGCCAAAACGAGTTCGCGAAGCATCGACACCTCTCCTCTGCCTGAACCGTATCCAGCTCCAAGGGCCGCGGCAGCCAAGCTCCTTCAACCGTGCTAGTACAAGCGCACGCATTGGTCATGACTCATGGGTCCCCTCTCCCCCGACCCGCAGCACTGAATGCCCGGCTCGAAACCACGATCGAAGAGTGGGCCCACCTCGATGAGGTGGTGCTGCGCAAGACCCGCAGCCGCAAGGTCTGCATGACCTGCCACTGGTTTAGGCACCACGCCGGGGTGAACTGCATCCCGGTGCTCACCTGCCAGCTGCACTAAGGCCTGATCGCCCATGGCGAGCACCTAACCAGCCGCTGCCAGGGCTGGACCGACGACATGACCCGGCAGCAGGGCTGGGCGCCGGAGGTGGTCTGAGCCGCCCATGCACCCCAGTGCTGTCACCGGCAAGCGGCCGCATCTCTCCCCCCCAGGAGGGCTGGATCAGTGATGGCCATCATGTCCTCAACTTCCGGCCTACCCGCTGGGACCGCAGCTGTCAGCAGCTGGAGGTCACGGTCGGGGAGCTGTTGCCGGATCAGCCGGTGCCGCTGTAAAAAGTGACTAGAGATCAGCCGCGAGGAGGCCCTCAAGCTCTGGGCCAGCAAACGGAAGGAGGGTTGGCATACAACAGCGCCGCTAGACGGGATGATTCAGCCCTTCCTCCGCTGCTGCTGACGACCAACAGAATGAAATCCCTGCCAAAACTGGCCTTTGGGAACAGACGAACGCCATGGCTGCTGACGGTGATCACCGGGCTGGGGACAGCGACATCGCCGACCCGCCGCGGCACGTGCTGCTTACCGGTGGCAGCTCCGGCATCGGTCTTGAAGCGGCGCAGCAACTGCTGGAAGCTGGCCATCGCCTGACCGTGCTCTGCCGCGATGCCGCCACCGCCGATCGTCTGGGCGAAGTGCTGGCTCAAGTCGCGGGCCAACAACTGGACAGCCGGCTGGCAACACCGATCTGCGATCTGAGTGATCTCGCCAGCGTCGGGCACTGCGCAGAAGATCTGCTGACGGCTGCGGAGCCGATCGACAGCCTGGTACTCAACGCCGGCCTTCAGTACAGCGGCGCCAGCGAACCGCGCTGGTCGGCGCAGGGCTTTGAGCTCACGATTGCCGTGAACCACCTGGCCCATCAGGTTCTTTTGCAGCGACTGCTGTCCCTGCTGCTGCGGGGCACGGCGCCGCGGCTGGTGGTCACGAGCTCGGAGGTGCACGACCCAACCACAGCCGGCGGCAAGGTGGGGCAACCAGCTGGGCTGGGCGATCTGACCGGGCTGCGCCAGGGGCCCGGCGCGGCGATGCTCAATGGCGTTGCATTCAATGCCGAGAAGGCTTACAAGGACAGCAAGCTCTGCAATCTGCTCATGGCGCGGGAGCTGGAGCGGCAGCTGCGGGAGCAGGGCCAGTCCCTGCCAGTGCTCGCCTGGAGCCCAGGGCTGGTGATCCCGCGCAGCAGCGGCGGCTTCTTCCGCTACAGCCGAAGCCAGAACCCTTTCGGGCAGGCCTTGTTTGCGTTAGTCGCCCGCGACCTGCTGCGGCTGACCGAAACGCCACAGCGAGCCGGGGCCCTGCTGGCCGGCCTGGCCACAACCTCACAACCAGACCATGTTGGCTTTCAG
Organism: uncultured Cyanobium sp.; assembly: GCA_964551845.1. Classification (GTDB taxonomy): domain Bacteria; phylum Cyanobacteriota; class Cyanobacteriia; order PCC-6307; family Cyanobiaceae; genus Cyanobium_A. The sequence continues at coordinate 9,310 of CAZKER010000167.1, read as the reverse complement.
TACTGGAGCAACCGGGTGTTGGGTCCAGGCCGACTGCGGTTTGAGGCCGCCCAGCCCAGCGTGGAGGCCCGCTCCGATGACCTGGCCCATGAGCTCTGGACCCTCACCGCCCAAGCTGTTGCGAATGCAGGCGATAGACCCAGCGCAGGTGCGGCCACGTTCGGCAAGCTGCGGGGTTGAGGAGCTCCATTTCAGTCAAACGCAACAAAGACTGGAGTATTGGCTCCGGTCTTTGCCTGCTCAGCCGTGGTGCCCGCGGGGTAATCGAAGCGCAGCTGTGCATGTTTACTGCATGTTTGCTGCATAAAAACAGCCTGATCGATTTCAGATCAGAAGGTCTTTGATTATGAGATGGAGTTGACGGTGCTGACACCTTGGGCCGGGTCACGAGTGGGAGATTCCGAAGAGTCCAATGCATTGAGTTCGCTAAGAGCGTGCTCCGCGGACGCACGTTCACCCACGCAGCGCAACTATAATAAAATTAGGATAAATAGTCCTAAATTCTTCTCTACCACCAATGTTAGTTTCCAATCGCTCGCTGCGCGCAGGCGTCGCTGCTTTATCTCTGAGCTTGTTGGCTTCAACAAGCGCTTTCGCAGGGGGTTCCACAATGCCCTCCAAGGACATCGTCGACACGGCTGTTTCTGCGGGCAGCTTCAAGACGCTCACAACTGCGCTCGAGGCAGCCGGGCTCGTCAAAACCCTTAAGGGGAAAGGCCCATTCACCGTTTTTGCCCCCACCGATGAGGCCTTCGCGAAACTGCCTGAAGGCACACTGAAGTCGCTGCTGATGCCTGCGAACAAACAGAAACTAAAGGCTATTCTTACCTACCACGTCGTGGCCGGAAATGTGAAAGCCGCCGATGTCATCAAGCTCTCGAGCGTGAAGACATTGAACGGTCAGTCGGTCACGATCAAGGTCGTAGGAGGCAATGTTTTGATCAACGGGGCCACCGTCGTCAAGGCTGACATTGCAGCAACGAACGGCACAATCCACGTGATAGACACCGTACTGATGCCGAAGTGATCTGCTGTTAAGCGGATTAAAAGGGTGCCGCGCCTGGCCGCGGTACCCCAACGAACAGCCATGAACCATCGAAGATTGATCTTCGGTACAGGCAAAGCTGGCCCGATCTTTGTGAACAGCCTCAGTCGTCATTGCTTGAATCACCGAGAATGGCATTGTCATCGAGCGGCAACCTGCTAGTGGGTAAGACCTACACCGCCGTGCTCGACCTACTTCCCGGTGATGAGTTTGAGATTAAGCTTGGCCGTAAGCAGATCAAGCTGATTCCTTTGGGCAGCCCAGAAGAGGAGTGAACAGTGGCTCGGTTGAGCACCTTCATTCGTTTGCCAGGGTGGATTCAGGCGAGACGTCGACGCCATTGACCAGGCGCAAGCAGCCCTGCCAACAGCAGGGCGACTGCCGTGGTGAGCAGCAGCGTAAGGATCTGCTGCGGCTGCAGGGGAGCAAGGCTGAGCGCACGCCCCAGCCCGGGGATGGCCAGCAACAGCAGCCACAGCCCCAGGCCGATGCCCCTCTGCCCCAAAACCAGCACCAAGGGTGGTCGCCCGGTCTATCTGCTGGCCTCAATGTTGCGGATCTACTTACTGCTGCAGTGGTACGACCTCAGCGATCCAGGCATGGAGGATGCACTGATTGAGATGCCGACGATGGGTCCGTTCGCTGGCATTGACTTGATCCGTGACCGGATCCCGGATGAGACCACGATCCTGGCGTTCCGGCACCTGTTGGAGAAGCACGATCTGGCAGGTGCTCGCGGAAGCCAATCGCATCTTTGGACTTTGACGGCTGGCAGCACGAAACCATCGCTGTGCAGTGCGTCGCCGAACGCGAGCGAACCCTCGACAGCAGTAACTGCGCCGGCTGGGGTGTCACCTACACAGCCCGCGTCCGCATCCGTGTCGGGGAGGTGATTCGGGAAGGCAGCGCGCCGGCCACGGCATCGACGCCGACCTGGGCCAGGCCCATGAATCGGCGATCAAGGAAGCCGAGACCGATGCGATGAAAAGGGCGCTGATGACCTTTGGTAATCCGTTTGGTCTGGCGCTCTACGACAAGCAGCAGCGTGAGGTCACCAGCTCGGCTACTCGGGCCCCCAACGCCAACACCAGAAGCAGGCCAGCAGAAGCGGCTCCCCGGCAGCAGCCCCAATCACCTACGCAGCAAGAGGTAGATCCAAGCCTTGACCCGCTCGATCCAGGCACCATCCAGCAGATCCTGGCCACCGTTCGGGGATTGCCCCGCCCTGTTCTGGAGAGCTTCACCAAGGCATTCCGCAAGCGGTTCCAGGTGCCGGAGGAGGCTGCTTCTATCGCTGATCGAATCTGCCAGCGGCGGCACCATGACTGGATCGAGACGTTTCTGGTGTCGCACCGATAGGTGCGCTCTGCAAATCAGCACCAGCAGCTGGTGGCCGGAGCCTCAGCGCTGCAGCAGCAACAGGACCAGCGCAGGTTGCGTAAGAGAGGATCTATCAAGACGACGCACTTTGTATCTGTCGCAGCTTGCGCAGGTCTTCAACGATTAGCTCGGCCGCCCGCTCGGCCGCATCGAGAAACGGCAACAGGGTGCGATTAGCACCGATCAATTCCAGCTTCACCACCTCGGCCTCGTCGTGGGCTGTGGCGATGAAATGCCCCCGGAAGCCCGCTGATTCCAGACCATGACGGATGGCTGCATTGCTCTCCAGCGAAGGCAGGGTGCTCACCACCACCGTGGCCGAGGACAGCGGCAGGGAGGCCGTGAACTCGGGGTCCTCCGAATCGCCGTACTGCACCGGTAGTCCCTTAGCAGCGGCCAGGCGCAGTGCCTGGGGGTCGAAGTCGATGCCAAGAATCGACAGCTCGTGCGCCCGTAGCTGGCGGACAATCGCACTGCCGTAGCGGCCTAAACCCAGCAAAACGACATCCACCTTTGCGGGCCCACTGATGCTGCCCTTCAGTTCACTGAATGGAGTGGCCCGCTGGAAGACGCGCAGCGGACCTTGCAGCCAGGCATAAAGCTGATCGGAACCCAGGATCATGTAGGTCGAGAGCGCGATCGTGATCACACCCACCAACGTGACCAGGCTGACTTCCGCTTCTCCGATTTGTCCGAGCCGCAAGCCAAGAGCCGCGAGGATTAGCGAAAATTCGGAGATCTGAGCCACCGTGAGACCAGCCAGGAAGCCAGTTCGGCGCCGGTAGCCCATCACACCCATGATCGCCACCACAATCAGCGGGTTGCCAACCAGCACAAACAGCGACAGCACCAGCGCCGGCCAGAGCTGCATGCCTGCTGCCGTGAGGTTGAGGCCTGAGCCCAGGTCGATGAAAAAGAACAGCAGCAGAAAATCGCGCAGGCCGGTGAGCCGTGAGGCGATCGCTTCCCGGTAGGCGGTGGAGGCGATCGACACGCCGCCCAGGAAGGCTCCTACCTCCTTGCTGAACCCCACGCCATCGGCCAGGGCCGCCAGCCCCACCGCCCAGGCCACGGCAAACAGCACCAGCAGTTCCTGGTTCTGAGCCAAGCGGCCCAGCAGCGGTGGCATCACCCAGCGCATCGTCGCAACGGTGCCCAGCACAAACGCTGTGCCCACCAGCAACAGGCGGATTCCCTGGGCCGCGATGCCCCCCGATCCAGCGGCGGTGAAGGAGGTGAGCAGGATCATCGCCAGGATCACAGCGATGTCCTGAACCACAAGAAAACCCACCGCAATCCGACCGTGCAGCGAATCGATCTCCCGCTTGTCGGAGAGCAGCTTCACGATGATGATCGTGCTGGAGAAGGTAAGGCAAACGGCGATGTAGATCGCCTTCACGGGTGCAAAACCAAGCCCGAGGCTGAGCAGGAAGCCAAACAGCGACGTGAATACGATCTGGCCTAGCCCGGTGGCCAGAGCCACCGGGCCCACCGAGCGGATTAACCCCACGTCGAGCTTGAGGCCGACCACAAACAGCAGCACTGCGATGCCGATGCTGGAGAGCAGCTTGATCTCACTGCCACCGGAGGCCCAGCCCAGCACCGCCGGACCGGCCACGATGCCGGTGATGATGTAGCTGATTATCAAAGGCTGGCGCAGCTTCAGGGCCAGGACCCCGATCACACCGGCAATCACCAAGATCGCGGCCAGCTCGTGAAAGACAGTGCTGAAGGTCATGAACAAGGGCTGCGCTGCGGTCATGCTGAGAGCGGCCCAACACCAGTTGGGGGTTCACGCAAGGAAGTGATGCGCCTGACTGAGTGCAGTTGACGCACATCTGAGCCAACCTCAGACGGCCTGAGCCGGCGCGGAGCACATGTGGATCAATCTGGCGATGCTCCTAGCAGGCGTGCTGCTGTTGCTGGGAATCGCCTCCAGCAAGTTCTCAGCCCGGCTCGGCGTTCCTGTGCTGGTGCTGTTCCTCTCTGTGGGGATGCTGGCTGGCTCGGAAGGCCTGGGCCGGATTCCTTTTGAGAACTACAGCCTGGCCAACAGCATCGGCAGCGTTGCCCTCGCCCTGATCCTGTTTGACGGCGGCCTGCGCACGTCGATCACCTCGGTGCAGAAGGTGTGGAAGCCAGCCCTGGCCCTCTCCACCCTCGGTGTTCTGCTCACCTCGGTGATCACGGGCCTGGCGGCCGCCTGGGTGCTCAAGCTGCCTCTGCTACAGGGGCTGCTGGTGGGCAGCATCGTCGGCTCCACTGATGCGGCGGCGGTGTTCTCGGTGCTGCGCAGCAGCGGCCTCAAGCTGCCCGAGCGGCTGACCTCCACTCTCGAGGTAGAGAGCGGATCGAACGATCCGATGGCGATCTTCCTCACGCTCGGCCTGATCGGCGTGATCACCGGCACCGCCGATTCGCCCCAGGCGCTGCTGTGGTTGTTTGTGGGCCAGTTCGGCGTGGGCACCCTCGCCGGGCTGCTGACGGGGCGCCTGGCCACCAGGTCCATCAACCGCATCAACCTCGACTACCCGGGCCTATATCCACTGCTGGCCCTCGCCTTTGGGCTGGTGGCCTTTGGGCTGGCGGCGGTGCTGGGCGGCAGCGGCTTCCTGGCCGTCTACATCGCCGGGATCGTGCTGGGCAGCAGCTCGATTGTGTTCCGGCGCGGGATCTTCTCATTCCACGACGCCACCGCCTGGTTGGCTCAGATTGTGCTGTTTGTGATGCTGGGGCTGCTCAGCTTTCCCAGTCGCCTGCTAGCGGTGGCCTGGGAAGGGCTGCTGATCGCCCTGGTGCTGATCCTGGTGGCCCGGCCCCTGGCCGTGTGGGCTTCCGCACTGCCGTTCCAGTTCCGCCGCCGCGAGCTCACCTTCCTTTCCTGGGTGGGGCTCAAAGGTGCGGTGCCGATCACCCTGGCCACCTTCCCGCTGCTGGCCGGCGTGCCCAAGAGCGGTCAGATCTTTAACGCGGTGTTCTTCGTGGTGCTGCTCTCAGCACTCACCCAGGGCTGGTCGCTGCCGCTGGTGGCCCGCTGGCTGCAGATCGGCCGGCCCGCCGATCCCACCCCGGCCCTGTCGGTGGAGATCAACACCCTGCGCCAAGTCGATGGTGAGATCCTCGATTACACCGTCAAGGCGCGAACTCACGTGGCCGGTCAGAGGCTGCGTGATCTGGCCCTGCCCGATGGCGTCGTTGTCTCGCTGATCCTCCGTGGCCGCGAGGTGGTCATGCCCCGCGGCACCACGCTGCTCATGCCCGGTGACCATGTGTTCGTGGCGATGCGGATCAAGCTGGAGCCACTGCTCAACAGGCTGTTTGAGCCCGACCCAGAGCCGCCTGATCTTCCACTTGATCTGCCGCTCAATTTCAATTCAGCCACCACAGTCGAGCAGCTGTTCGGCTTCTATGGATTGCCCCTGCCGCTGGAACTGGCGGGTCCTGCGGCAGCCGAGAGCTTGAGCTCCCTGTTGGCTCAGAGCACGTCGCGTGGCGGACTCAGCATCGGCCCCCTCCACATCAATGCTGGAGCTGATTCTGAGCACATCACGGTGAGCTGCATTAGCCAGACAGCCTGAGCCTCAGCGCTGCAACAACCAGCGCAGCAGCGACAGACCAATGATCAGCCCGATGCCAGTGTTCCAGAGCCAGGACGGACGCTCGGCCAACCGCCGCAACCAATGCGGCAGCTGCTCACGCCACTGCTCCATCGCCAGCACCGCCAGCAGCAGCAGGACCAAGGGGATGCCGATGGCTAGAACAAGCTCGCGCAACATCGGCCCTTATCCGCTGAGCGCACCGTATCGAGGGTGCAATGGGACGACAGCAAAGCCCGCCAACCGTGCTAGTACGGGTGTACGCATCTGGAGCGGTTCATGGGTGTCCCGTTGCCCAGGCCCGCGGCTCTGGCCGCCAGGCTTGAAATCCCGATCGAGGCGTGGCCCTACCTCAATGAGGTGGTGCTGCTCAAGACCCGCAGCCGCAAGGTCTGCATGACCTGCCACTGGTTCAGGCATCACGCCGGTGTGAACTGCATCCCGGTGCTCAACTGTCAGCTGCACCAGGGGCTGATTGCCCATGGAGAGCACCTCACCAGCCGCTGCCAGGGCTGGACAGATGACATGGTGCGCCAGAAGGGCTGGGCGCCGGAGGTGGCGTAAACCGTGGGCCACGCCACCGGCCGACCCTTAACCGCTGCAGGCCTTGGATCAGGACTGGCCGCCATGGTCCGCACTGACGGGCATCAGGCGCCGGTACAGCCGGTACCCCTTGCGCAGACCATCGAGGAATGGAGCTGGAGCCCGCAGACTCAGCGGTGCAATCAAGGGGCGGTACAGCCAGTGGTAGGCCCACCTCAGGTCCTGCCAGGCCCGGCAGGGCGCGGGGTTGAGAAAATCGGAGATATCCACGATCAGGCCCCTGCCCCTGTGGAGCATCAGATTGCGGCCATGCATGTCGTGGCCATGCATTCCACGGCTGACGGCATGGGCAAGCCCGGCGTCGATGTCCTGGATCGCCTGCACCGGGATGGTGATCCCCCGGCGCAGGCAGTCCCAGAGGGTGACGCCATGCAGACGGCGCAGCACTAGGTAGCCATCGCCCCGATGAAAGCACTTTGAAAAGGCCGGGTGGCAGCCGATGCGCCGATAGACCTCAGCCTCTTGCTCCAGTCCCGGCCGCCCGGGCGCGTACACCTTCACGACCAGCTCGGGGTGATCGGGATGGTGCAGAACCGCCGCGTAGTTGCCGCAGCCCAGCTGCCGCCACGGCTGGGGCAGGCTCAGCACCCGGATCGGGTCGTGGGGGTCGACGCTGCGGAGCCTCAGCTGGGGCAGCAACTGGCAATCGATCCGCCGTAACAGCTCGGCGAGTGGCGGATCGTGGTGGGCCTGTACAGGGGTGCGCATACGGGTGCTGTGGATCACCGCATGCCGGCGAGGCGCGCCTCGATCGCACTGGCGGTGCAGGCCACTCCGTCCTCGCGGGCCAGCAGCTGCTGCAGCTCCCGGGCTCGCTGGCGGAAGCGTGGTTCGCCTGCCAGGGCTCGGATGCTGGCAGCCAGGGCCTCGGCGCTGAGACTGCTCAACCGGTGTGTGGCCGGGCTGACCCCGAGCTGCTCAAGCGTGCGTCCCCAGGCGGGCTGATCCGCAAAGAACGCCACCACCGTCGACGGGATGCCGCAGCGCAGCGTGGTGGCGGTGGTGCCGGCACCGCCGTGATGAATCGCGGCCTGCACCCTGGGAAACAGCCAGCTGTGCGGAGACTCCTCCAGCAGAAATACATCAGCCGGCAGGGCCGTTCGGGGCACCACCCGCCCCCAACCGGGCGAGAGGATCAGGCGAACACCAGCCAGCTGTGCTGCTTCCACCACCGCAGACGCCAGTGCTTCTGGATCGCGGCTGATCATGCTGCCGAATCCGGCATAGAAGGGAGCGGGTCCGCTCTCAAGGAAGGCGCTCAGCTCCCGATCCGGGCTGTAGGGGGTGGGCTGGATGGCCCCATCGGCCGTGCGGGGCTCGTGGAAGCAGAAGCCGGTGAGGGAGGCGCTCGCCTTCCAGTCAGCCGGGTGCGGCAACACCTGTGGACTGATCAGATGCAGCACCGGCGGATCCACTAGATGGGCCGGTGGGGTGCGGCGGCTCTGGGCGCCTCCCCAGGGGAGGGGCTGCAGGCCTAGGCGATCGCGGCGAAAGGCCTGGATCACCCGGGCGTCCTGACGCCACTTGAGCAGGCTGACCAGCCGGTAGCTGCTGCGGTTGAGGCGGCGGCGGATTTGATGCCTTGTGCTGCCGCCATTGCGGCTGGTTGGCGAGGCGGGGAAGCCCAGAAAGGGGAAATCCCCGGTGGCCATGATCGGCACGGGGCTCAGCACCACCAGGGGACAGCCTGCGGCGTCGGCCAGGTGGTACCCCCACAGGCACAGCGGCGACACCAAAAGCAGATCCGTGCCCTCCATGGCGGCGTGGGCCGTCTCCAGCAGCTCACCCAGCAGTGCATCGGAGATCAGGCGCACGGGCTTGCCCTGCATCAGCGCCAGACCCGCATCCGAGCTCAGCAGCGAGGTGAAGTCACCCGGCAGGGGCACGAACGGCAGCGCATGGGCTTCCGCCACGGCCTGGAAGTTGACGCTGCCGATCAGGCTCACCTGCTGACCTCGACGCTGCAGTTCCAACAGGATCGCCAGGTAGGGCTGCAGGTCTCCCCTGGAACCAACGGAGATCATCCGGATCTTGGCCATGCGGGAAGCCGCTGCTGCCGCGTGATGCTGCACGATTTCTCCGGCAGTTGAGGCCAGCCAGCAAATGGGCTTGCTCTGTGGCGAATCCGCCAGGCCCTTCCGCTCCTGCGAGGCCTGAGCCAGACGAGGAGTCGTCAGGGCTTTCCACCTGGGATCGGTGCGACACCCCTTGGCTCGACAGGGCTGATCAGAGAAGACGATCAGCGGCGAGTGGCTGCCCACAGGCTCTGGGACGGCAAGCGCCAGCAGGGCTAGCAGGTCTGCGCGCCGCAGTGGAGGCCGCCGCCATTGCGCAGGGCCTGAGCTGCTGCAGGCCACAAAGCAATCCCACCTTGCTCCTATCTGCAGCCAGAAGCAATGCGTTTAAAAGCTGATTGTGCTGAGCCGCTGGCCCAGCGATGCTGTGCTCATCAACCCAGGAGGCGCCCAACATGGACGACACGCCACCCCGCCAGGTTCAAGAAGCACGCTGACGCCAGGCCCCTGCTCCAACAGTCTTTATTTATTAGTGGGGGGGGTCGTTCAGCTGGGCAAGAGAGCAGCATTCCCCAGTGCAGCTCACCTTGTGCGCCTGACTGATCGACACTCCAGCCGCACCGCCGCAGGTGCCCTCAGGAGGATCATCCGCCCCACACCTGGAATGCATG
>CAZKER010000166.1:0-25287 GCA_964551845.1 uncultured Cyanobium sp. | reverse complement strand
TTTCCGCCACTAATTAACCTTTCGATTAATAAGAACAAAGCACCAACACCCTCCCTCTCAGGCGGTGCAGGCTCCCCTGCTCCTGTGACGCAGTGAAAGCGTCAGTTCCTAAACTTTTTAGTTGTCCAGGTGCTTCCGCTTTCTCCCCCTCTCGGGAGTTCTCGGCGGAACATCGCCTCTCAGCGACTCAGAAAACTTACAACACCGTCGGCTCTCGCCTTCTCCGTCGTAAGCCTGGTCGCTTCCGGGGATTCCCCCTCGCGACCAGTCCAAAAACATATCACCTCTGTTGCCCTTATGGCAAGGATCGGTGTCGTGCACGACAGCAAGCTGAGCCAAAACCATTGCGGCAAGACACAAACGCGCTCCCCGTTTGCCGCTTACCGCTTGAAGCCGCTGCACGCCCTTCAGCAGGACAACGCGTCCCAAAGGCGGGGAAATTCCTGATCTACTGCGACAAGGGCACTCACAGAGCCGCTCAGAAGGCAACCAAGTGCTGGTGAGGCCCTTGTGAATAGGCAACAAAAAAGCCGCGACCTAAGTCGCGGCTTACTGTCCTTGCCTGGGTGCAGGTGGCAGACGTGCTGCCTTCTAAAACTCAGAACAAGCCGAGGGTGAGTGACTTATCGATCGGCATGGCAGCGCCAATACCGAGATAAATGGCAAAAACGGTGCCAAACAAGAAGGTAGCCATTGCCACAGGACGGCGGAAGGGATTCTGAAACTTATTGAAACTTTCGATGAAGGGGACCAACATCAGACCGAGGGGGATCATGGTCTGCAAAGCAATTCCCAATAATTTATTGGGGACGACCCTAAGGATCTGGAACACGGGATAGAGGTACCACTCGGGCAAAATCTCTAGCGGCGTTGCGAAGGGATCAGCCTTGTCGCCAAGCATTGCCGGATCCATGACAGCGAGCCCAACCATGCAGCCAATGGTCCCGAGGATCACCACCGGGAACATGTAGAGGAGGTCGTTGGGCCAGGCGGGTTCGCCGTAATAGTTGTGACCCATACCCTTGGCCAGTTTGGCGCGGAGCTTTGGATCGGTGAGATCAGGCTTCTTAAGGATGTGCATGGCGGTTGCCTGGAGCAGGGATCTTTGAAATCAATGAACGGAGCTTAAGGGGGGTGATCCGGCAAGCGAGAGCTCCCGAATCAATAGGTCACAAGGGGCCAGAAATGCCTTGCTTGCGGATCATCAGGAAGTGCATCAGCATGAATACCGCCAGTAGCCAAGGCATCACGAAAGTGTGGAGGCTGTAGAAGCGGGTGAGGGTGGACTGGCCAACGCTCTCGCCGCCGCGTAGCAACTCCACCATGAAATCGCCAATGACCGGAACTGCCGCAGGCACGCCTGAAACGATCTTGACGGCCCAGTAGCCGAGTTGATCCCAGGGCAGGGAGTAACCAGTAACTCCGAAGGAAACAGTGATCACAGCCATGGTTACCCCGGTGACCCAGGTGAGCTCCCGAGGGCGCTTGAAACCACCAGTCAGGTAGACGCGGAAGACGTGGAGGATCAGCATGAGCACCATCATCGAAGCGCTCCAGCGGTGCACCGACCTGATCAACCAGCCAAAGCTGACGTCGGTCATCAGGTACTGGACAGAGGTGTAGGCCTCAGCCACCGTTGGCTTGTAGTAGAAGGTCATCGCAAATCCAGTGGCGAACTGGATCAGGAAGCAGACCAGGGTGATGCCGCCCAGGCAGTAAAAGATGTTGACGTGGGGTGGCACGTACTTGGACGAAATGTCGTCGGCAATCGACTGGATCTCAAGGCGCTCGTCGAACCAGTTGTAAACCGGGTTCGAAGCCTGTCCGGAGTTTCCAGCAGGAGTGTTCGCCATGCAGCTGGGTGGTTTGGTTGCGAGAGTCTACCGATGACACCGAGCTGCTCGTGAGTGCTCTGCCCCCTAGGCCCGCGCCTTCTCAACCGTTTGCAACAGCCGTGAAAAACCGGTTGGCAACAATGCTTCCGCAGCTGCTGGGTGCGATTTTGGCCCTGTCCCTACTGACGGCCCCAGACGCCTCTGCCCTAGCCCTTAGCGACACCCAGCAGCTGGTGGTGGAGGCATGGCGCTTAGTGAACCAGAGCTACGTGGATCCTGAGCGCTTTGAAGCAGTTCATTGGAAGCGGCTGCGCCAGAAAGCCCTGGAGCAACCCATCAACAGCTCTGGCGACGCCTACGACGCGATAGAGGCAATGCTCACCCCGCTAGGGGATCCGTATACCCGCCTACTACGGCCCGCCGACTACGCCACCCTGCGCTCCAACACTCAGGGCACCGTGACCGGCGTGGGCCTGCAGCTGGGCTTGCGCAGCAACGATCAAACAATTGTGGTGATCGCTCCGTTGGACGGATCCCCTGCCGCCGAGGCCCTAGTCCCAAGTGGCGCCGAGGTGCTGCGGGTGAATGGCCAGGCAACTGAGGCTCTGGGACTGGAACGCACCGCAGCAGCCCTGCGCGGCCCCGCCGGGAGCCGGGTGCTCGTGGAACTAAACGTTCAAGGCCAACCCCGCGAAGTGGAGCTGGAACGGCGTGAGGTGGAGTTGCGTCCGGTGCGCAGCAAGCGGCTGCGGGTTGATGACCACACCCTCGGCTACCTGCGTATCACCCAATTTTCTGAACCGGTGCCCCAGGACGTGCAAGAGGCCCTCGCCGATCTCAACGGCAAGGCGATCGAAGGGCTGATTCTCGATCTGCGCAACAACTCCGGCGGGCTGGTGAGCGCCGGCCTAGCCGTAGCCAACGACCTACTCAATGGCGAGCCCATCGTGGAAACTCAAGACCGGGATGGACTGAGCTCGCCCCAACAGGCCAACCCCGGCACACTCTTCGACGGGCCGATGCTCACCCTGGTGAACGGCGGCACGGCGAGTGCCAGCGAGATCCTGGCGGGCGCCCTTCAGGACACTGGCCGCAGTGAGCTGGTGGGGGCCCAGACCTTCGGCAAAGGGCTGATCCAGACCCTGATTCCCCTGGGCGACACCAGCGGCCTCGCCGTAACCGTGGCTCGCTACCTCACCCCGAGCGGCCGCGACATCCAGAACCAGGGAATCGCACCGGATCTGCTGCTGCCCGAACCCGAACCCCTTGATCCCGGCGGTGAGGGCGACAGCTGGCTCGATGCAGCGGGCCGCTTGCTTGCCAGCCGACTTGAAGCCACCCTCTGAAATATGGGAGAGCGCACCTACCACGATCCGTTGCACGGTGCGATTCGCCTTGATCGCAACGATCCGGCCGAAGCGCTGGCCATCGACCTGATCGATTCCGCCCCCTTCCAGCGGCTGCGCCGAGTGCGCCAACTGGGGCCAGCCTTCCTGACCTTTCATGGGGCCGAGTCCAGCCGCTTCACCCATTCCCTCGGGGTGCTGCATCTGGCTCGCCTGGCCCTGCAGCAGCTGGAGCGCCACCACCTTGAACTGGCGGAGCATCGGTCCGTGCTCTACGCCGCGGCCCTGCTGCACGACGTGGGCCATGCCCCACTTAGCCACTCCGGCGAGGAGATGTATGGGCTGCACCACGAGGCCTGGTCGGGGCGACTGATCCGGGAGCATCCGGCCCTGCGCGACCGCCTCGAAGCCCACGCCCCCGGCACGGCCAACGCCGTGGCCGACCTGCTGGAGCATGGCCGTCACCCCTGCCCGGCGATCAAGGCCCTGGTGAGCAGCCAATTGGACTGCGACCGGCTCGATTATCTGCTCCGCGACAGCTACAGCACGGGCACCACCTACGGCCGGCTGGATCTCGAGCGCATCCTGGCTGCCTTCACCCTGGCCCCCGATGGCCAGCTGGCCATCAGCCCCAAGGGGCTGATGGCAGTGGAGCACTACCTGGTGGTACGCAACCTGATGTATCGCAGCGTTTACAACCACCGGCTCAACGTGGTGTGCAACTGGCTACTAAACCAAGCAATCGCTACCGCGCGGCGACTGGGACCAAAACGAATCTGGGCCGACCAGGTGATGAGCCGCTGGCTGTGGAACTGCGACGCTCTCGATCTGGAGACATTTCTTGCCAACGACGACATCCGCACCGGATATCACCTGATGCGCTGGATGGAAGAGGGCCCAGCCGAACTGCAGGATCCCTGTCGACGGCTGCTGGAGCGGCGCCTACTCAAGGCCACCGACGTGAGTCATTGCAACCCAGCCCAACGGCTGGAGCTGCTGGCCGCAGCGCGGCAGCTGAGCGAAGCCGCGGGCCTGGGCGCAGAAATCAGCTGCGGCCTGCAGCAGCGCCAGAGCCGCGGTTATCACCCCTACAAAGGTGGGCTGCGCCTCTGGGACGGCGAGCACTTGCAGGCCCTGGAGCAGCGCTCAACCCTGGTGCAAAGCCTCACGGTTCCAGTGGAGCTGGCCTGGCTGATCCATCCCGGTGAAGTGGCACCTAAGTTGCGCCAATTGCTGGGTCGCTGAGCGGAAATGGGGATGGGGCCAGGAATGGGGTCTAAGCCTGCTTGGGGAGCCATGTTGATTCCAGATGAATCGGGGCGAGGCAGCCACCGGCTGATACTGCCCGCTTCTTCCCAAGCCCCTGCCCCAAGCCTCGTGCAACAGGCGTTAGATAGTGGGGCCCTGCTGGGTAACGGGCCCATCGATGGCCCGGTGCTGCTCGAAGCAGGGGCCTGGCGCCTCGGCCTCAGCCAGCTCATTGAGCTGCAACGCACCCTCTACAGCCGGGAGCTCGAGCTGGTTGCGATCTGCAGCAGCCATCCCCACACCCACGTAGCGGCAGCGGGGCTGGGGATAGCTAGCCAGTGGCCACATTCATCCGCCCCAGCTAGCCCTGCTCAAAAAGACTCCGGCCTGCAAGTGCATCAGGGCACCCTGCGCTCCGGAGACCATCTCGAAGCGGCGGGCAGCGTGCTGCTGCTTGGGGACATAAACCCAGGGGCACGGATTTCCGCTGGTGGCCACGTGCTTGTGTGGGGGCGCTTGAGGGGCATAGCCCACGCCGGCTGCCAAGGCGACAACACAGCCCGCATCGTGGCGCTGCAGCTACGGCCTCTACAGCTGCGCATTGCCGGGGCGGTGGCCAGGGGCCCCGAAGGCGCCCCCCCCGCCGGGTTTGCCGAAGAGGCTCGAATCGTGGCGGGCTCCATCCAAATCGACCCGGCCCAGCCGGCCTGGCCCTTCAGCGGTTGATCACACCCAGCCCGCCCAGCACGCCGGCCACCGCCATGAACCACAGCGGCGAGATGCGGGTGCGCAGCATCAACACGCAAACGAGCACTGACACCAGCAACCCAGCAAAATTGGTATCAGCGGTGCGCAGAATCTTTAGCCCCACGGCAAACAGAATTCCCAGGGTGATCGGACCAAGGCCCCGCTCAAAAGCAACCCGCCAGGGGGAGTGCTCCAGGCGCTTCCAACTGAGGCAAGCCGTGACCATCAGCAAAGTGGAGGGCAACAGGATGGCTGCCTCAGCGCCATAGGCGGAGAGCAGGGCCCAGAACGGTCCCTCCCGCCAGCCGGCCCCGAGGCCGAGCAGGCCCACCAACATTGAGCTAGGGCCAGGCGCCGCCTCAGCCAGGGCATAGAGATCGGCAAATTGGGTATTGGTGAGCCAACAAAACTGGGCCACCGCCAGATGGTGATATTCCGCCAGCAGGGTGTTGCCGCCGCCGAGCGAAAACAGTGACAGCGAGAGAAACTGCCACAGCACCTGCAACAGGGTGCCCAGATCGGAGAGGTGAGCTGGCTCACAAGCCGCTGCCGCGGCCAGCAACCCACTCATGGGTTAGCCCGCCGGCGAGGCCAATACCAGGCCATGGCCAACGGCCCGGCGATCAACACAACCGGGATCAAGCGTTGGTCAAACAAGCTGAGTGCCAGAAAAACCACCGCAGCAAGCAGCAAGGCAACCCGATCATTCCAATATTGATCGAGAATCTTGAAACCCATCGAAAGTGCCATCCCTGCTGCCGCAGCTACCACCCCGGCCAGCACCCGATCTACCGAGGGGATGGTGTGAAAGTGGAAGTAGGCCAGTCCCAGGCCCATCAACAGGCTGAAGGGCAGCAGCAACATGCCCGCCAAGGCCACCAGAGCCCCTGACAAACCATGGAACTCGGCGCCGATGTACACGGCCATGTTGATCTGATTGGGCCCGGGGAAAAGGCGAGCCACAGTGAGCCCGGTTAGGAATTGCTCGTTGGTCATCCAACGGCGCTGCTCCACCACAATCCGCTGGCTCCAGGCCGACAGGCCACCACCAAAGGCTGAGAGCGCCACCTGGAGCATCCCCCAGAACAGCTCAGAAAGGCTGGGACGCAGCTCAGTCATGGATGAAGTGGGGATCCGGCGGCAATTCGCCGGCCTCATGCAGGCTGGGATCGAGGGGATCTGGTGCGTGATATTTCCGCGCCGCGTCCCAATCGGCCTGAAAGGTGCTGCGAAGCCTGGCCACCACCTCGGGTGCATCGGATTCAATACCGAGCTCGCGCCGCAGATCAAAGGCGCTGCGATCGATATTCATCGAGCCTGTCTGGGCATAGGCGCCATCGACCAACAGCAGCTTGGCGTGCAGTTTTAGATGCTTCTGCCGCCGCACCTTGACACCAAAGCGCTCCATCACCCGCAACGATGAAAAGGTGTCGTAAATGTCCCAGTCGGAAATGCCGTGCTTGCCGCCGCAGAGCAAGCGCACCTTCACACCCCGCTCCCGGGCGGAAATGATTCTCTCCAGGATCACTGCATCCACGAATTTGGGGTGCTGAATCCAAAGGCTCTCGGCCGCCATATCGATGATCCTGGCCATCTGGCCGCGGCTATGCGCGCTGCTCCACACCAGGCCCACTGTGAGATCGGGGTGGAAAAAACCGCGGTTCCAGTCGGCTTCAAAGCCGGCGATCACCTCCTCCACCACAGGCACGGCGTAGCTGACGATCCCGTAGTCACGGGTATCGGTGAAGTACTTATCGCTGAGGTTGAAGGTGGAAATCAGCACGCAGGTGGAATCCACCACCAGCGACTTCTCATGGGTGACTGGAAAGGCTTCGCTGGTCCAGGCCACCTCGATGCCACAGGCGCCTAGGCGAGCATGGGCCTCATCGTTCCAACGGTCGCCGCCGGAGGTATGAGGATTGAGCATCACCCGCACCCGCACCCCACGCTGCTGCGCTCGGATAAGGGCCTGCTCGATGGTCTCCGACTGCAACTTGAACTGCTTGAGCCGAAGCGTCTCTTGTGCGGCATCGATCAAGGCCACCACAGCCACCGCACCGTCATCGGGCATCACCAGCAGCTGCTGGTGATGATGCAGATGGTTCGGCGCACTTGGGGTTTGGGTCATCCCGTTTCGGAGCCTGATCACCCTTTTTAAAGCAGGTGCCGCGGCTAGCAATGCCAGCCGCAAAACATGCAACTGAAGGTTTTGGCCTTAACCTGCCGGCACTCCAGCCTGTGCCGTGGTCGCCGCGTCTACCCGCTACATCCTGATCTGCTCCGGCAAGGGAGGCGTGGGCAAGACCACCCTCACCGCCAACCTCGGCATCGCCCTTGCCAAGCAAGGGGCTCGCACCGCAGTGCTGGATGCCGACTTCGGCCTACGCAACCTCGACCTACTGCTCGGTCTGGAAAACCGGATCGTCTACACAGCACAGGAGGTGTTGGCAGAAACCTGCCGCCTGGAGCAAGCCCTGGTGAAGCACAAGCAAGAGCCAAACCTGGCCTTGCTACCCGCAGGAAATCCACGCATGCTCGAGTGGCTCCAGCCTGACGACATGCGAAAGATCGCTGCCATGCTCGGCGAGCACTTCGACTACGTATTGATCGATGCGCCAGCAGGCATCGAGGGCGGCTTTAGGAACGCCATGGCGGCCGCCCGCGAAGCAATCGTGGTAACGACCCCGGAGGTTTCTGCCGTGCGAGATGCCGACCGAGTGATTGGTCTTCTGAACAGCGAAGGGGTAAAGCCGATCCAGCTGGTGCTCAACCGAGTGCGGCCAAAAATGATGGCGAATCAGGAGATGCTGGCCGTCAGCGATGTCACCGACATCCTGGCTCTGCCCTTGCTGGGACTGGTGCTGGAAGACGAGCAAGTGATTGTGAGCACCAACCGCGGTGAGCCCCTCACCCTCAACGGCAATAGTTCACCTGCTGGCCGCGCCTACACCAATGTGGCCCGCCGCCTTCAGGGCGAAGAAATTCCGGTGATTGACCCGAGCAAGGAGCGCCAGGGCCTCCGCGCCAAGCTTGGCCGCCTGATGCAAACCAAGATCTTCTGAAGCCGATGACACTGCGCGATGTGATCGACAAATTGCTGGGCCGCCAGCCCGCCAGTGCCAATACGGCCAAGCAGCGACTGCAACTGGTGTTGGCACACGACCGCAGCGACCTCAATCCCGAGCTGCTCCAGCAGATGCGCCGTGAGATTCTCGAGGTTGTTAGCCGTTATGTGGAAATCGATTTTGAAGAAGGGGATGTGACCCTGGAAACCGAAGACCGGGTAACGGCCTTAGTTGCCAACCTGCCTATCCGTCGCGCCAAGCTGACGGTTCCAACGGCTGCCACCGAACCGGCACTGGGAACGGGGCTCAGCTCCTGAGCCGGGCGTGGGAACTCTGGGAAGCAGCAGCCCCAGCGCCCATGCATTTGCCGAACGCATTCGACCAGGCAGAAATAACCGCAGCTGAAAGGCGCGTGCTCCAGCAACTGGAACGGGGCTACAGCAACAAGGCGATTGCAGCCGCTTTAATTCTCAGCAGGCGCACGGTCGAGAGCCATATGTCGAGCTTACTGGCCAAAACAGGCTGCCGAAGCCGCACTCAACTTCTGCTCTGGGCGCTAGGGGAGCGATAAAGTCGAACTATGGTTGTCGCTTAGCGTCATCCGGTGCCGGCTTAGCTCAGTGGTAGAGCAGCGCTTTTGTAAAGCGAAGGCCATCGGTTCAAATCCGTTAGCCGGCTTATTGGATCCTCAACTCCTTGCAGGGGTGCCTGCCAGAAGCCATATGCCAAGGGCCAGCAGCAACCACGGCAAAAAGGCGAGTTCCATCAAGGCAGGCAACAGTTGCAACAGGGGCTCCGCGGCCCAATGGAACACCGCTACCGCTACCCACACCACGACGATCAAGGCCCCCATGCCTAAGCGCTCCTAGCTTCCTGGGGGCAGTAGAGCACCGGCCCGCAGCACCTGCCAGCCTCCCCCGGAGCGCCAGGCAACAACCGTGCTGGCCAGGCCTGCAGCGATGGGCCAAGGCAATGGCGCCAGTAGAGGCACCCCTGGGAATTGCTGGGCAGCCTCCTGGTCTGTGCAGGCGGCCGGAAAGCCTGAGATGTTGGCGCTGGTGGTTGCCAAAGGGCCACTGAGCTGGAGCAGGGCCTGGGCCTCGGCACTAGCGGGCAGCCGCAATCCCAGGCTGGACCCACCAGGATTCAAGGCCTCTGCCACCGCCCCAGCTGCTGGCAATACCAAAGTGACAGCACCTGGCCAGGCCCAGGCTGCCAGCTCCAGCCATTCAGAGCGCAGCGGGACGCCGAGAGCATCAAACAGTGCTTCAGAACTAGCCGCCATCAAAATCAAAGGTTTGTCTGCAGGGCGTTTCTTCAGGCGCCAAAGCTGTTTGGTCTGGCCCGGACAGGCCGACAGTGCCGGCAAGGTGTCGGTGGGAAACAGAGCAGCCGAACCCTCCAGGAGCCGAGCAGCCAGGTCCGGCGCCCCCAGGGCTGGAGATGGAACCGGCATCAATCCAGGGTTAAAGGTCATCGCACTTCATCTATTAGCCGGGCCAGCGGGCCGACGCAAAGCGGGCCACGCCCTCGAGATCACGATGGGCCTGCACTTCGGCAAATCTCCCAGCCGTAAGGAGGTCGATAACTGCGGGGCTCTGGTCGAAGTGATGCTCCATCAGCAGCAGGCCCCCCGGGGCCACAGCCGCAGCCGCCCCGTCAACCAATAGGCGCAAGGCGTCGAGACCATCGACTCCGCCATCGAGGGCAATTACCGGCTCATGTTCCCTCACCCCGGGCTCCAAGCCAGCCCAAACCGCTGTCGGTATGTAGGGGGGATTGCTCACCACCAGCTCCAGCTGCCCCCACCAGGGTCGTAACGGCTGCCACCAACTGCCCTCCAGCAGCTGCACCCGATCGGCTACGCCGCCTGCGGTCAAATTGGCGGCCGCCTGGATTAAGGCCCCTGGGCTGCAGTCGACGGCCCAGCCACGACTGCTTGGCCAGGCCAGGGCCAAGGCCAAGGCCATACAACCAGAACCGGTGCCGAGGTCTGCCCAACAGCCCAGACCGGATGGGGCCAGCTCTAAGGCCAGCTCCACCAGTAATTCGGTTTCCTGGCGAGGGATCAGCACCCCCGGAGCCACTCTGATTTCCAGGTCTCGCCAAGGGCAGAGCCCCACCAGATATTGGAGAGGCTCTGCAGTTTCGAGGTGGCGGCGCCACAACGCCTCTAATTCATTGAGTTCACGGGCCAGTTGAACCGGCTGGCGAGGATGGAGCCGCAGCTGCTGTTGGTCCGGCCAGGGCAGACCTCCTGCCAGATCCAGCAGCCAATCAAAATCACCAGGGCTTCCGCCCATGTCCAGTTGCTGGCGACGCCAGGCCAACAGCTGATCACCGTCAAGCTGCCCATTCACCATGGCCGCAGGCTAGGCCGGACGCCAACAAAGCCCAGGCTCAGCCCGCACCAGCCCCTGCAGCTCCAGGGCCAGCAGACGGGAAGCCAGGGAGGCCGCCGGCTGCTCCAACAGCAAACAGAGCTGCTCAAGGGAGGAGCCGCGCCCCAGGGCTTCTAACAGCGCCGGATCGGCTTGCCGAGCTGTCCCGTGCGCGGCCGAAGGAGCAGCGGGATCGGAAGACGCCAGGGGGCCAGGCCCCAGCTGGCGAATCAGGTCGGCGGGCTCCAGCAACACAGTGGCGTCTTGGGCGAGCAGACGGTTGCTGCCGGCAGCCGAGGCCTTGCCCGCATCGGCCGGCACGGCCCAGACCGGTAATTCCTGCTGCATAGCGAGGGTGGCGGACTGGAGAGCACCACTACGCAGCGGGCACTCCACCACCACCACCGCACGAGCCAGACCGACCTGTAGCCGGTTGCGAGCAGCAAAATGACCAGCCTGCACCGCCGTACCCGCCGGCAACTCGCTCACCAGCAGCCCCCGGGCACCCACCTCTGCCTGCAGCTGCTGATGGTGCCTGGGATAAACCCGCTCGAGGGGAGTGCCCACCACCCCCACGGGCCGGCCACCCCGGGAAAGGCAACCCCGGTGCGCGGCTCCATCGATCCCTTCGGCCAGGCCACTCACCACCGGCCAACCCGCCTGGGCTAGGGCCGCACCGATGGCCTCCGCCATGGCCAAGCCATGCAGGGAGGGACGGCGTGTGCCTACCACCGCAATGGCCTGGCGCCGCCGCAGCAGGGGCCACAACCAGCCATTACCGCTCCAATGCAGGCGCAATGGCGGCCGCTCCAAGGCGATCAACTCAGGCGGAAAAGCCGGATCAGCTGGCACCAACACCCCTCTCCCGCCGCGCAGCTCTTGGCAGAAACGGGGCAAGGGCTCGGGCCCCCAATGGGCGCGATAGCGCTCCAGCTGGCGGCAGCCCACCGCACCAAAGCCGGCAAGGGCCGCAAAGGCCTCGGGCGGCGCACCCCAGGCTGCCGCCCAGCCACAAAAATTGTCCCGGATGGCCACTAGCCGATGGGCGCCGATCCCAGGACAACCAGACCAAAGCAGCCACCAGAGCCGTTGCTCCTGATTCCAGCCGACGCCGTCGGCGGCCCGCAGGAGCCCCTGAATCGCCATACCACCTTCAGTACAGATGTACTGATCCTAGAGCGGCCCCCGCGCCAAGGCCGCCAGAGCAGCCTCCAGGTCTGCCGGTAAGCGACGCACCAGCCGCCGCCGATCCAGCCCGATGGCGCTCTCCACAAGCACAAGCTCAACCCTTGCCTCAGCCGCCAACTTGCCACCTGTCGCCACAAAACGACTGCGCCAGGGCAATTTCAAGCCGCAACGCGGCAGCACCTCGCTCCAGATCTGCACGACATCACCGTGGAGCAGGGGCTGCCTGTAGTCGATGGCCAAACTCACCACCGGCAGCTCCAAGCCCCGGGCGGAAAGATCTCTGTAGGCGAGGCCAGCGGCAGCAAGGGCCTCCACCCGGGCCTCCTCCAGCCAGGCCACGTAGGCCCCGTGCCACATCACGCCGGCGTGGTCGGTGTGCTGAGGCAACACACGGCGCTCAAGCAGCCAGCCCTCAGAGATTTTCATCACCAGGACTCAGACATTCTCATCACCGGGACTACGCCAGCCCAGCCAGAGCGACATGGCGTGATGGTTGCGGTGTATCGGGCAGATGGTTGGCTCTTGCAGATCGGCCATAGGCTTACAGGCAGCCTGCCACTTCGAGTAGTCCCAGTGTTTCGCAACATTTTAATCGCCGATTCCGGCAAGGGCCACGTGGAAGAGATGGTGCGCATGCTGCGCGACATCCCTGCAGTGCGAGCGGCCCGCATCAACCTGCTGCACGTGGTGCCCGAGCAGGCGGGCGAGAGCTTCACTGAGCACTCTCAAAAAGCCGCAACGATCGCCTCCAAGGCGGTGCAGCGGCTGGGACTTAACCCCAACGACGTGAACACGATCATTCGCCAGGGCGACACTAAGCAAACGGTGCTGAAGGTGGCCGATGAGCTCGACAGCGACCTGATCGTGATGGGCTCCCGAGGCATGGGTCGACTCCAGTCCATCCTCAGCAACAGCGCCAGCCAATACGTATTCCAGCTGTCGACTCGCCCGATGCTGCTGGTGCGCGACGACTTATACATCCGCCACATCAACCGGGTGATGGTGACCATCGATGGCACCGGGGTCGGAGATGACGCCCTGAAACTGGCCTGCGAGCTTGTGCGGGAGATTCCTGGCGGCAGCCTCACTGGCGTGCATGTCACCCGCCAAGACATCACCCCTTCTCGCGGCGGCAAATCCCCCGCAGATGAGGTGCTGGACAAAGCTGTCCAGCGGGCCCGTGGCTACGGGGTGGAGATCAAGGCGGTGCATCGCAGCGGCGATGTGGGACGCACCGTATGCGCCGCCGCTGAGGAGCTGAAAGCCGACCTCCTGGTGATCGCCTCCCAAGATCGGCGTCCCGTGGTTGCTCGTGGCCTAGTCGACATAGACCGGCTACTGGGCAGCTCGGTAAGCGACTACATCCGCGTTCATGCCCCAGCCCCTGTGTTGCTGGTGCGGGAGCCGGAGGAGAGGGATTAGCCCCCCTGGCGGCTGTTGGTTTGGATGTAAAGGATTATCAAAAAGACCGCGGGAACTAAAACGAACATAAGGCTGGCGACAAAGCCGAGATCGTTGGTTTCCATGGCTGATTGGGAGTTGCAGGGAGGGTATCACCGCCAAATAGGCCCTCTTCAGGAGGCTTCACCGCTCGTTGCGGTTGGAGCCTGCTCCTCGCCCTGGCTGACGCCTTCGCCAACTTCCTCGGAGTCGTCGTCGTCATCATCCTGAAAGGGAGGTGCCGGCCAGGCCGTGGGCCCGGCGGGCAGGGGCTTGACTTGGGCCGCCGCCAGCAAATTGTCCTGATCAGCGAGACCCACCTGGGGCCGCGTCAACACCAAAACAGACTCCTGAACCATGGTTTGACAGGCAAGCCTCCAGGCCTGGGGCCGCCGGCGCAATTTTTGGTCTTCAACGGCGGTACGACCGCTCAGCACCTGCACACCGGTACCTTCTGGAATAGCCACGAAGCAAGTGATGCACTGGCCGCACCCCCCGCAATTACCCAGGGCGCCCTTGAGGCCATATAGCTGAATGCCCTCCCGCAAAGCCACTTCGCGCAGGTTTTCGCCGGGATAGCACTCAACATCGAGGCCTTCGCGAACAAACCGAATCACGGGCATGGAGGCTCCCTGCTGAGGCATTCATTCTGGGCTAGGCCGTTGCGGTCCGTTACCTGGACCGCGCGGTGGCAGGAACGCCCCTTACGATCACCCAAACCACCCAGAACTACACCCATGGGATTGCCCTGGTATCGGGTGCACACGGTCGTAATTAACGACCCGGGCCGATTGCTCGCAGTGCACCTCATGCACACCGCCCTGGTTGCCGGCTGGGCCGGCTCCATGGCGCTTTATGAGCTCGCAATTTTTGATCCGTCCGATCCGGTTCTTAACCCGATGTGGCGCCAGGGCATGTTCGTCATGCCCTTCATGGCCCGACTCGGTGTCACCGGCAGCTGGGGAGGCTGGAGCATCACTGGCGAAACCGGCGTAGATCCAGGTTTCTGGAGCTTTGAAGGTGTGGCGGCTGCTCACATCATTTTCAGTGGTCTGCTCTTTTTGGCCGCCATCTGGCACTGGACTTTCTGGGATCTAGAAATTTGGCAGGATCCCCGCACCGGGGAGCCCGCCCTTGACCTACCCAAAATTTTTGGCATCCACCTGCTGCTTGCAGGCCTTGCTTGCTTCGGGTTTGGGGCTTTTCACCTGACAGGGGTATTCGGGCCTGGCATGTGGGTCAGCGATCCATATGGCATTACGGGGCACCTAGAACCTGTCCAACCATCCTGGGGGCCTGAAGGATTTAACCCCTTTAATCCAGGGGGCATCGTGGCCCACCACATTGCTGCCGGCATCGTCGGCATCATTGCCGGGATCTTCCACATCACCACTCGCCCGCCAGAACGCCTCTACAAGGCCCTTCGCATGGGCAACATCGAAACAGTGCTGGCTTCAGCCATCGCAGCTGTCTTCTTTGCTGCTTTCATTGTTGCAGGCACGATGTGGTACGGCGCAGCTGCAACCCCAGTTGAGCTGTTTGGCCCCACTCGCTACCAATGGGACCAGAGCTACTTCAAAACTGAAATCAACCGTCGGGTCCAAACCGCACTCGACAACGGAGCCACCAAGGAACAGGCATATGCCTCGATTCCCGAGAAACTGGCCTTCTACGACTACGTCGGCAACAGCCCTGCCAAGGGTGGCCTCTTCCGGGTTGGCCCGATGGTCAATGGCGACGGTCTACCCACCGGCTGGATCGGCCACATCTCCTTCACCGACAAAGACGGACGAGATCTCGAAGTGCGGCGTCTGCCCAACTTCTTCGAGAACTTCCCTGTGGTTCTCCAAGATCAAGAGGGCATAGTTCGCGCTGACATTCCGTTCCGCCGGGCTGAGGCCAAGTACTCCTTCGAACAAACCGGCGTAACAGCCACAGTCTACGGCGGCGCTCTCAACGGCCAGACCTTCACTGATCCTGCCGACGTCAAGCGACTGGCCCGCAAGGCTCAGCTGGGCGAAGCGTTCGAATTCGATCGCGAGACCTACCATTCTGATGGCACCTTCCGCAGCTCACCGCGCGGCTGGTTCACCTTCGGCCACGCCACCTTCGCCCTGCTCTTCTTCTTCGGCCACATCTGGCACGGGGCCCGCACCCTGTATCGCGATGTGTTTGCCGGTATTGATCCTGATCTGGGCGAACAAGTGGAATTCGGTCTGTTCCAGAAATTGGGAGACCGTTCTACCCGTCGTCTGCCTGAGGGCTATGTCCCCCCGGTAGGCAGTCCCCTCAGCTGACCGGCAGCACCCCCGAGGACATCCATGGAAAGCTTCGCTTACATCCTGATCCTGGCTCTGGCCATTTCCACTCTCTTCTTTGCTATCGCCTTTCGGGATCCCCCCAAGATCGGCAAATAATCAGCCAGATTCCTTTAAAGCTCCTGCTTCGGCAGGGGCTTTTTTGTTGTGTAATGGGCGAATGCAGCCCTTTCCAAATGAAAAAGTGCTGCTTACACTTGAAAAACACGCCCGGATGCCAGGGATGCAATGTCCCTCATGCCAACACACCGACAGTCGGGTGCTCGAGTCGCGAGCAGCAGACAGTGGGCGCAGCGTGCGGCGGCGGCGTGAATGCCTCAACTGTGAATTCCGTTTCACCACCTACGAGCGGGTGGAAACCGTGCCCATCACCGTGGTGAAGCGCAACTCCTCGAGGGAAACCTTCAACCGCGCCAAGTTGCTGCACGGGCTGCTGCGCGCCTGCGAAAAAACAGGCCTAGAACCGGCCAGGCTCGAAGGGGTGGTGGATGAAATCGAACTCCAGCTGCAGCAGCGCAGTGGACGTGAGGTGACCAGTGCCGAAATCGGAGAACTGGTGCTGCAGCAACTCAGCGAAATGAGCGAAGTTGCCTATGTGCGCTTCGCCTCTGTCTATCGCCAGTTCCAGGGCGTGAGCGATTTTGTTGCCACCTTGGAAGGACTGCACAAGCGCAGTGGTGGCCGCCTACGCAAAACCAGCCTGGCCACGGTTGGCTGAGTCGAATCAGCTGAACCAGATCAAAGGAACTGAAACACGCTGCTGCCACGTTGGTACAGTGATGAATCGGGTTTGCTCTGCTGGCGGGCAGATCACCCTTTCCTTTCCCACTGCTCCAGGCAGTCCGCCACCTCCCCATGACCGTGACCCCTTCCGATACAAGTACTGAAGCGCTCAACCAAGAAGCCATCAGTGCCGAGGCCGAGCTCGATTTCGCCGCCGCCATGGGCGACGAGCTCGATCTGGCCATTCCGGAAGAGGTGCCCACCGCAGACGATCCCAGCAGCCGTGCCTCGGCCCGCAACGACACTGATGGCGTGGGATTCACCCTGGATGAGTTCGCGTCGCTGCTGAGCAAATACGACTACAACTTCAAGCCCGGCGACGTTGTTAACGGCACCGTGTTCGCCCTTGAATCGAAGGGCGCCATGATCGATATCGGCGCCAAAACCGCCGCTTTCATGCCCCTTCAGGAGGTATCGATCAACCGGGTGGAGGGCCTCAGCGATGTGCTGCTGCCCGGCGAAGTGCGCGAGTTCTTCATCATGAGTGAGGAGAACGAGGACGGCCAGCTCTCGCTCTCCATCCGCCGCATCGAATACCAGCGCGCCTGGGAGCGGGTGCGCCAACTGCAGAAGGAAGACGCCACCATCTACAGCGAAGTTTTTGCTACCAACCGGGGTGGTGCCCTGGTGCGGGTGGAGGGCCTGCGCGGCTTCATTCCCGGCAGCCACATCAGCACCCGCAAGGCAAAAGAGGAGCTGGTGGCCGATTTCCTGCCCCTCAAGTTCCTGGAGGTAGACGAGGAGCGCAACCGTCTGGTGCTCAGCCATCGCCGCGCCCTAGTGGAGCGCAAGATGAATCGCCTCGAAGTAGGCGAAGTTGTTCTTGGTACCGTGCGCGGCATCAAGCCATACGGCGCCTTCATTGATATCGGTGGTGTCAGCGGTCTGTTGCACATTTCCGAAATCAGCCACGAGCACATCGAGACACCGCACACGGTTCTCAATGTGAACGACCAGATGAAAGTAATGATCATCGACCTGGATGCAGAGCGGGGTCGCATCTCCCTCTCAACCAAAGCCCTCGAGCCAGAGCCTGGCGACATGCTCACCGACCCCCAGAAGGTGTTCGAGAAAGCCGAGGAAATGGCCGCCCGCTACAAGCAGATGCTGCTCGAGCAGGCCGAAGACAACGAACCCATGGGCGTCACCCTCGACTGAGGCAAGTCCAACTACGAGCCCTCCATGGCGGAATTGTTTCTGCGGGGTCAACCCCTGGCCGATGTAACGGGAACCCCATTCCCAATCGAAGCGGTGTTGTTCGACAAGGACGGCACCCTTTGCATCAGCGAGCCCATGCTCCATTCCCTGGCCTCGGCCAGGGTTTTTCATGCCTGCGAGCTACTGCTGCAGCGGCACCCGGAGCTGGCCGCCAGTCAGGGCGATGAGCTGGGCCAACTACTACAACGGGCCTACGGACTCTGCGAGAGCGCCATCAATCCCGCCGGCGCCACGGCCGTCGGATCACGCAGCCACAACCTGATCTCCACCGCCACAGCCCTGGCCCAGGTGGGTCTCGGCTGGCCGGAAGCCCTTGAACTCAGCGAAAGCGTCTTCGCAGCCACCGACGGTCTGCATGGCCAGGGAAGTGAGCATCGGCCCATCGCCACTGCCGGACTGCACGATCTGGTGCAATCACTGCAGGATGAGGGAGTGGTCTGCGCCGTGATCAGCAACGACGACGAGGCTGGTATCGAAGCATTTCTGGCTAGCCAAAACCTCAGGCCTCGCTTTCAGGTCCTGTGGAGTGCCGACCACAGCCCACGCAAGCCAGACCCTGGGGCGGTGCACGCCCTATGCGCCCAACTCGGAATACAGGCCAGTCGCTGCGCCCTGATCGGCGATGCCAATAGCGACCTGCGCATGGCCCAGCAGGCGGGTGTGCCTGTGGTGCTCGGATATGGGGCAGGCTGGAGCATCTCGCCGCCGCTGGATCCACTCTTCCCCTGCCTACAACATTGGAGCGAGCTCCAAGTGAGAACCGCGGCCGCATAGGCTTTGCTTACATCAAAATTTGGCTAATGAGCCGCTACGTCTTCACCTCCGAGTCGGTGACCGAAGGGCATCCCGACAAAATCTGTGACCAAGTAAGCGATGCTGTGCTCGACGCCCTACTGGCCCAGGATCCTGCCTCCAGGGTGGCCTGCGAAACCGTAGTCAACACCGGGCTTTGCCTGATCACTGGTGAAGTGACAACCACCGCCAGGGTGGACTTCAACACCCTGGTGCGGGGCGTGATCAACCAGATCGGTTACGCCGGTGCCCGGGCCGGAGGCTTTGATGCCCACAGCTGCGCCGTGCTGGTTGCCCTGGACCAACAGTCACCCGATATTGCCCAGGGAGTGAATGAGGCCGACGACCATGATGGCGACCCTCTCGATCTGGTGGGAGCCGGCGATCAGGGGATCATGTTCGGCTACGCCTGCAACGAGACGCCCGAGCTAATGCCGCTGCCGATCAGCCTGGCCCACCGCCTGGCACGGCGCTTGGCGGAGGTGCGTCACAACGGCAGCCTCGGCTATCTGTTGCCCGACGGCAAAACCCAGGTGAGCGTCGTCTACGAGAACGAAGTGCCCGTGTCGATCGACACGATCCTGATCTCCACCCAGCACACCGCCGAGATCGATGGCATCTCGGACGAAAAAGTGATTCGGGAGCGCATTGCCGCCGACCTCTGGAGCCACGTGGTAGAGCCCGCCACCGCCGATCTGGCCCTCAAGCCCTCCCAAGCAGATACCCGCTTCCTGGTGAATCCCACCGGCAAGTTTGTGGTGGGTGGCCCCCAGGGCGATGCCGGTCTGACGGGCCGCAAAATCATCGTGGATACCTACGGCGGCTATGCCCGCCATGGCGGTGGCGCCTTCTCTGGCAAAGACCCCACCAAGGTGGATCGCTCCGCCGCCTACGCCGCCCGCTACGTGGCTAAAGCCCTTGTGGCTGCGGGCCTGGCTCGTAAGTGCGAAGTGCAGCTCAGCTACGCCATTGGCGTGGCCAAACCGGTGAGCATCCTGGTGGAGAGCTTCGGCACGGGCAGCATCAGCAATGCCGACCTCACCGCCCTAGTACAGGAGCAGTTCGACCTACGCCCCGGGGCCATCATCGCGACCTTCGGTTTACGGGAGTTGCCCCAGCAAAGGGGCGGTCGCTTCTACCAGGACGTAGCCGCCTACGGCCATTTCGGCCGCACCGACCTGAATCTTCCCTGGGAGAATGTGGACGCCATCGCTACCACGCTGAAGCAGGCCACCGCAGCGCAGGTCGCCGCCTGAACTGCCAGCCCGGCTGGTGAACTCGGTACTGGCCCTTGGGGTGGATCTGGGCAGCAGTGGCCTACGGATTGCGCTGGTGGGGCCCGAAGGCGAGCGGTTGATCGAAGAAGCCAGCCCCTATCCCACCAGCCTGGAGGATCCCTGGGGATGGGTGGAGGGTCTCACCTCTCTCTGCGGGAGCCTGCCAGCAACAGCCCGCAAGCGCATTGGAGCACTGGCAGTAGATGGCACCTCCGGCACCCTGCTGCTATGCCGCCCCGATGGTCAGCCCGGGCCTGGTTGCCTAGGGCAAGCCTTGCCTTATCACTTCGCTTGCCGTGAGCAAGCAACTGCAGCTGCAGCCATGGCCGGTCCTGGCCCTGCCGCCAGTGCCAACGGCAGCTTGGCCCGGGCCCTGCACCTGCTGGCTCAGGCCCAAGAATTTGGAGAGGGCGGCCCCTGGCTACTGCGTCACCAGGCCGACTGGCTAACCGGCTGGCTGCTGGGCGACTGGCGCTGGGGCGAGGAGGGCAACAACCTGCGCTTGGGCTGGAACCTGCAGCAGCAGGATTGGAGTGGCTCGATCGCGCGCCAGCCCTGGGCCACTGCCCTACCAGCGATTCGCCCCAGCGGCGTGGTGCTGGGGCGAATCGCTGGTGCCGCCGCCCAACGCCTTGGGCTAGCGGCCAGCTGCCAGGTGGTGGCAGGCAGCACCGACTCCAATGCCGGAGTGCTGGCGGCCCAGCCCGACCACGGGGATGGGATCACCGTATTGGGCACCACTCTGGTGCTCAAACAATTCAGTCCAAGACCTCTCGCAGGGCCGGGCATCAGCTGCCACCGGGTGGCAGGACGCTGGCTGGTGGGTGGCGCCTCCAATGCTGGCGCCGGCGTCCTGAGGCGCTTCTTCAGTGACGACCAGATCGAGGAGTTGAGCCGCCAGATCGACCCTCGCCAGCCCACGGGTCTGCAGCTGCGACCGCTGCCGGCCCGTGGGGAGCGTTTTCCCGTAGACGATCCTGAGCTGGAGCCGCTGCTCGGCCCTCGCCCAATCAGCGACGCTCGCTACCTCCAAGCCCTGCTGGAGGGGCTCACAGCCCTCGAAAAGCAAGGCTGGCAGCGATTGCAAGCGGCCGGCGCTCCTGCCCTAGAGCGGGTTATCACCCTTGGGGGCGGAGCCCGCAACCCCCAATGGCGGCAGCTGCGCCAACAGAGCCTGGACATACCAGTGCTGAATCGACCGGGATGCACGGCTGCCCTTGGCATGGCCAGACTGGCCGCAACAGCCCTGCAAAAACCATGAACGACCGCCTGCGCTCTGTGATCTCCATGGCGGTGTTTGTAGTGCTGGCTGGCTATGTGGGCTTCAGTGCCCTGCGGCTTGGCCTGCTGCTTTGGCAGCGCTTCGGCGCCGGCTAACTCCCTAGCAGCTCCGCCCGAGCCAGAATCCCGCCACACACCCCGCTGCGCAGCACCATGGCCGCCGACCCCCTCACCCCCGCCGTGAGCGATCGGATCTGCCGACACATGAACGACGACCATGCCGAGGCGGTGCTGGCCTATGCCCGTCACTACGGCGGCCTCAGCGCCGCCGAAAAGGCGAGCCTGGTAGCAGTCCGCACCGAAGCCATGGAGCTCGAAGTGGACGGTGCCAAGGTCACGGTGCCCTTCGACCACTCCCTCAGTGACAGTGAGGATGCCCACCGCACATTGGTGGCGATGCTGCGGGCCCTGCCCGGCTGACACTGGCCGCGTGGGAACCCTGCAGGAATCCTGCGGACTCTTCCATGGAGGCCTGGCCACTTAACACAACTCCCCTAGCGGCAGGGCTTGTCAAGCTGCTGCCCGTGCACTGGATCGCCCAGCCACCAAGCCTGCACGCCGATCTGATGGCGGAGTTGCCTGCGGGCGGACACCAGGGCAGCGACCCCATCCATTGGTGGGCGGCGGGTATGTATGACGGACAGCTACGCAGGCAGCTGCTGTATCTGCGCACCCATCCCAGCCAAGCGCTGGTGGGAGTTTTGGTGCAGCAACTGGTCGCAGGACTTAGGGCCGAGGCCTGGTCCAAGCCACCGCTGATCGTGTCAATCCCCAGCTGGAAGCGACGAGCCAACCCCCTGCCAAACCTGCTTGGCAAGGCACTTAGTTGGCAACTGGGCTGGAGCCAAGCCCCCCTCCTGCAACGCAGCCGGGCGGTACTGGGTCAGCATCATCTGGGCCGCGAACTGCGCTGGGCCAATCAAGCCGGAGCCTTTCGCTGCTCCCCATCTCCGCAGCGGCAGCCCCGGGATCGACCTGCGGTAGTGCTGATCGACGACATCCTCACAACGGGCGCCACCGCCTGCGCCGCCGCTACCACCCTGCGCGACCAAGGCTGGCAGGTGGCTGGTATGGCCTGCCTGGCCCGAACCCCGTGGCAGGGCCGTGATCTAAGATCATTTCGTCGCTTAGGCGACCGGCCGGGATAGCTCAGTTGGTAGAGCAGGCGATTGAAAATCGCCGTGTCCCCAGTTCAAATCTGGGTCCTGGCATTTCCTTCCACACTCCATCTTTAGTTAAAGGTGAGTTGTGGTACGTCAAACAAATCCAATCAACGCACTGATTGGGATGATGCACGGCACCGCCCAGCCATTTCCTGGCTCCCAGAGCCCTACCTGAAGCCATGCGTGAGCATCCACTTAATTCCAACCAGGTGTTCAACAACGCCGACAGCTTCGCCCAGGCTTTTGATGAAGCCTGGCAAAAACATGAGGAGCGCGACCCCCACCACGGCCTCGATCCAGCCGCCAAGGTCGAACTGATACTCGGCGGGCTCGGCGACCATCCCTTCCTGCAAAACCAACCAGAGCTGGCTCGCCAGGTGGCCGCCTTTCGCCTCCGCCTCTTGGGGTTGGCCGGGCCCAGCCAGTAGCGTCAGCCCCACAGCCGTGATCTGGCGTGATGGCGAGCTCCCTTGAGCGACTAGTGCGGATGTTGAGCGGTGGCTTCAGCAACCAGGACCAGGCCTTTGAGAATCCGCCCCTCTATGCCCACATCCTGGTCAAATTCCGCCCCCTCCCCCAGCTGGCACCGGGCTCCCTGCTACTGGAGCAGAGCTATGCGATTAACCCAGCAGCTCCTTATCGAATTCGGGTGTTGAGGGCGGAAGCACTGAACGGACAGCTGACAATCGTCAACCAGGCGCTGGTTAACGATCAACGCTTCTGGGGAGCGGTAGAGAACGCCGAACTCCGTAGCCGCATTCAAGCCAGCGACCTAATGCCCCTCGAGGGCTGTGCCTACGTGGTACGCGAAGAGAACGAAGGATTCGTAGGGGAAGTGGAGCCTGGATGTCGCTGTCTGGTAGAGCGCAAGGGGGCCACTTCCTACCTGGTGAGCCGGCTGGAACTAAACCCAGCGGGCATGCGCACCATTGACAGGGGCCACGATCCCATCAGCCACGAACATCTCTGGGGATCGCTGGCGGGTCCCTTTGAATTTGCCCGAACCGACGACTACAGCGACGAAATACCAGCACGTTGGTCGGAGCAGTGGCGGGAATGAACTTCAGGCGCTGAGCTCATCGAGGAAGGGTTGCTCCTCCTCATCAAGGAAGGGCTGCTCGGCGAGGCTGTCATCCAGGAAACTGTCCTGTAGTGACTCCTGGGGATGGGCCAGCTGGGGGGCAACAACAGGACGCAGATGACGCCCTACTCCTTGATTCCCGATGCCATTTAGCAAGCCCTCAAGACGCGCCAGTCGGTCTTCGGTGTCGTCGAGTCGTAGCTCCGTCTCATCAGCGAGCAGGCCCTGGCCATCGGCATGACCCTCAAGCAGCGGCTCAAGCCGCAACTCCTGGGCGGCCAGCCGCTCTTCCAGTTCAAGCAGCCGGAAGGTGATCGCTTCAGCCACTTCCGAGAGGGTCTGCAGCTGGTCAGCCAGCCGTTGGGTGCAGTGTGCAACCGTTAGCTCATCAGCCATGACCAGTGCCGGTGGAATGGGCGGATGGTATCGGCGCAGCGCCTAAACGCCAGGGGTGTGCGCCCAGGGCCTGCAGCGCAGCGTTTGTAACGATTCCGAAAGCCTTGTAATGCAATCAAAACTGACCCATAGGATCTCCCCCTGACCAGTTCAGCCTTTCTCCCTCGGCCCCGCACGCCCATGACACTTGCCAACGCTGCCTACCTGGGCATCGAGCGCTTTGCCAACGACCGCAACAAGGAAAACTGGTCAAACGCCACCGAAAACGACAAGGCTGCCCTGATTCGCGCGGTCTACAAGCAGGTGCTTGGCAATCAGTACGTCATGGCCAGCGAGCGCCTCGAGGGCCCCGAGTCGCTGTTCAGGCGCGGTTACCTGAGCCTGCGCGAATTCGTGCGCCAAGTCGCCAAGAGCGGGTTGTACAAGGCCAAGTTTTTTGAAAACTGCAACGCCTACCGCTTTATCGAGCTCAACTTCAAGCACCTGCTGGGTCGCGCTCCCCAGAACAAGGCGGAAATGCTCCACCACTTCACGATCCTGCAGGAGCAGGGTTATGACGCTGAGATCGATTCCTATCTCGATAGCGCCGAGTATCAAGAGCGCTTCGGTGAAGAAGTTGTGCCCTACCTACATGGTTGGGACTACAACGCCGGCCAGCAGGGCCTGCAGTTCTCTTACATGCTGCAACTCGCCCGTGGCGTTGGAGCCTCGGTCCGAGGTGATGCTCTCAAGACCCAGTCTCGCCTAAACCCGGCAGTCCACGCTGAACAGCCCATGGCTGTGGTGAGCCCCAATGCCAAAGGCGCAATTTTCCGCAAAGTAAGCACCGACGGCGTCACACGCCAGGGAGTGGGCGGATCTGAAGAAGGGCGCACCTTCCGCGTGGAGATCACCGGCTTCAACAACTACAGACTGCATAAGCGCAGCAACCGGGTGCGCTTCATCCCCTTCAGCAAGCTGCTCCAATACCAGCAGCAGATTCAGCGAGAAGGCGGCAGGATCGCCAGCATCACCCCGGTGAATTAAGCAAGCAACCCATCAATCGTTCCTTTCCTTCCTCAATCCATGAAGGTTTCCGCAGGCACCCGAGGCACCAGTTTCGATAGCGGCCGTCAGGTCTCATTCACTGTGACCGGACTGGCCAACAACGACTATTCGCGCACCGCCGATTTAGTCATGAACGTGCCCTACACCCGCATGAACGAAACCATGCGTATGGTTCAGCGCATGGGAGGCAAGATTACGGGCGTCTCGGTGAGCGGCGGCGACCTCGGATCGGCAGCCGCGCCCACTGCCCGTAAAAAGACCAGTTCAAAAGCCGCTAAAGCAGCAAATTGAGCAGCTAGCGGTTTCGTGCCAAATCCCGAAGCTCCCGCCCCAACAGGTGGGAGCTTTTTTGTGGCCAGTCTTATCCCAGAAAAGCCAGGCCAGCAAAGGGCCGGGCCCCAGTGACCGTTTGTAACGGGGGCCACACTCAACCCGCCACTGGTCCAACAATAGTCATGTCAAGTTGAATTCAGCCTGAGTGCTGCTTCGTGCCCGAACGGGACGTCGCTCTGCCACCGGGCCACGGGCAACCTGGCACCCAATCCACCCACCCTCCCGACTCTTCGTCGAGACCCGGAGCTCCCCCAATGTTCGACGCCTTCACCAAGGTTGTTGCCCAGGCTGATGCCCGTGGCGAATTTATCAACGCTGGCCAGATCGATGCCCTCGCATCGATGGTTG
>CAZKER010000165.1:0-1513 GCA_964551845.1 uncultured Cyanobium sp. | reverse complement strand
CCAACCGCTTCACCGCCGCTGCCACATAACGCTCGGCATGGGCGCACCAGCTGCTGGACGTGGCGGAGAAGTAGGCGTAATCCGCCGTAAACAGCTCTTCGGCCGCCGCATGGGCGGGTAGCTGCACCAGCCAGCAGCCGGTGCACACGAACACCCGCAGTGGGTAGGTGATCTCGGGCAGCGCCAGCTGCTCAGGCCGCAGGTAGGCGTTGCTGGGCGGCTGATGGCCCAGGTCGATCACCGTGTGCTCCAGGGGTGATCCGCAGTGGCGGCAGGGGTGCGGGCTCATGGCAGCGATTCAAGCAGCGGTAACGCCAGATCCCGCTCGCTCAGGCCCACAGGCGGCAGCGGCCAGGGGATGGCCAGGCGTGGGTCGTTGAAGCGGATGCCGGTTTCGGCCTCCGGCACCCAGGCTCCCGAGTGGAGGTAGAGCAGTTCGCTGCCGGGCTCCAGCACTTGAAAGCCATGGGCACAACCCTCAGGGATCAACAGGGCGTTGGCGGTGGCTGGTGAGAGCTCCACGGCATGCCACTGGCCATAGGTGGCTGAGTCTGGCCTCAGATCCACCGCCACATCCCACACCCGTCCCCGCAGGCAGCGCACCAGTTTGGCTTCGCTGTGGGGTGGCGCCTGGAGGTGCAGCCCGCGCACTGTGGCCACGGCCTCGCTGCGGCTGATGTTCACTTGGGCGATCGGCCGCTGGCCCCAGGCCTCATCAAAGCTGGGTTCTTGGGCACGAAAGACGTTCAAAAAGGAGCCGCGTTCGTCGGCAAAGGGCTGGCCCACCAGCTCGATCACGCCGCAGATGGGGGTGGGGTGGTCTTCAGTGGCCATGGGCTGCTTGCGTCTGATAGGCGCTCAGATCCGCCAGACAGCACGTCAGCGGGCTTGCGCCCTCATGCACGGCGCGATACCAGGCCACGGTGCGGGCCACGGTGGTGGCGAAATCCCACTGGGGTTGCCAGCCCAGCTGGTGGTGGGCCTTGTCGATCTGCAGGTGCAGGCGGCCGGCTTCGTGGGGGGCGTTGGGATTCGATTGATGACGCCACGATCCAGGCCAGTGCTGTAGTGCGGCCTCCACCAGTTCGCTCACGCTTCGGTTGGCTTCAAGCGCGGGGCCGAAGTTAAAGGCGCTGGCGAAGCGGTTGTGGGCTGGCTCCTTGGGCTCCCTTGGCGACGCTTGAGCGGTGAACAGCTGCTCCGCCAGCCGCATGTAGCCACCCAGAGGCTCCAGCACGTGTTGCCAGGGCCGGGTCGCCAATGGGTGTCGCACTGGGATGGCTTCATGGGCCGCCAGCGAACGCATCGCATCTGGAACGATGCGATCCTCAGCCCAGTCGCCGCCACCAATGACATTGCCGGCCCGCGCCGTTGCAATAGCCAAATAAGGGTTTTGGTGACCCTCTTCGCCGCAAAAACTGGCCCGCCAGCTCGCAGTCGCCAATTCAGCAGCAGCTTTGCTGGCGCTATAGGGATCGTGGCCACCAAGGCGATCACATTCGCGGTAGCCATA
>CAZKER010000164.1:0-2647 GCA_964551845.1 uncultured Cyanobium sp. | reverse complement strand
AACCCTCCCCATCTGGGGAGGGTGGGGAGGCCAAACATCACCTACCACCCTGAAAAGCTGCAAATATGCTGAAAATGCATGAATAAAATGCAGCTCCTTCAGAGCGCTCCAAAAGCTGCTATACATACCCCCCTCCCTTTGATGAAGGATTCGGGAAAATCAGTCAAAAAGCTCTCCGTGCTGTTATCTGCAGAGCTGCATCTACGGGCCAAGCGTCAGGCGCTGCTGAATGATCAATCTCTGACCGATCTAATCGTCTCCCTCCTTTCGAATTATCTCGACTCGGTTGATTCAGCTGATCAATAAAAAACCCTCCCGCTGGGGAGGGCAGTAGAAATTGCTGAACTAGTGCTGAATTTCAGGCTTGGATTATCAGCTTTTAGTCCTGGATTGTCACTTTGTTGATACGGCTGCCGTTTTGGAGCGCCGTGACCACATCCATGTTGCCTGTTAGGCCAAACACGGTGTGCACACCATCAAGGTGGGGCTGGGCTCCGTGGCAGATATAAAACTGCGAGCCACCGGTGTTCTTACCGGCATGGGCCATGGCCAGGGTGCCCGCCTGGTGTTTCTGGCTATTGATCTCGCAGTTGATCTGATAGCCCGGGCCGCCGGTGCCGGCGCTGCCACGGGCGCCTTCGCGGCTGTTAGGGCAACCGCCTTGGGCCATGAAACCGGGGATCACGCGGTGGAAGGCCAGGCCGTCGTAGAAGCCCTCCTTGGCGAGCTTGGTGAAGTTGGCCACGGTGTTGGGTGCATCGGCCTCGAAAAGTTCGAGTTCGATGGTGCCGGCATCGGTCTCCATCAAGGCTTTGGTCACAGTGGCAGGGAATAAACGTCGACTGTATGGGGTGGCACCGGTGAACCGGCTGAAACGCCGTGCTGAGAATGGGGCACGGTCCTGCCGGACCGATCCCTTACAACGCCCCGTCGCCAGACCCCGCCGCCGATGAGTAGCCCCACCCCCAGCTCCCCCCACGGCATCGATCTCAGCCGGGCCCGCCTGGGGATCCTGGGGGGTAGCGGCCTCTACGCCATGGAGGGCCTCGAAGACGTGCAGGAGCTCACGGTCGAGACGCCCTACGGCGCCCCCTCCGATGCCCTGCGCCTCGGCCGTATCGGCGATCTGGAGGTGGTGTTCTTAGCCCGCCACGGCCGCCACCACAGCCACACCCCCAGCGAGGTGCCCTACCAAGCCAATCTCTGGGCCCTGCGCTCCCTTGGGGTGCGCTGGATCCTGTCGCTGTCGGCAGTGGGCTCCCTGCAGGAGCCATTTCGGCCCCTAGACATGCTGGTGCCAGATCAATTCATCGATCGCACCCACCAACGGCCGCTGACCCTGTTTGGGGAGGGGCTGGTGGCCCATGTGGCTTTTGCTGACCCCTTCTGCCCGGTGCTCAGCCGGCTGCTCGCCGATGTAGCCGAAAGCCTGATGCCCGATGGCCGCAAGTTGCACCGCGGCGGCACCTACCTCTGCATGGAGGGGCCCGCCTTCTCAACCCGAGCCGAATCGGAGCTCTACCGCTCCTGGGACTGCGCCGTTATCGGCATGACCAATCACACCGAAGCGCGGCTGGCCCGGGAAGCTGAGATCGCCTACGCCACCCTGGCAATGGTGACCGACTACGACTGCTGGCACCAGGAACACGCTGCCGTGTCGGTGGAGATGGTGATCGCCAACCTGCACGCCAACGCCAGCCTGGCCAAGCAGATCGTGCGGGTGGCCGCCGAGCGGGTTGAGGCCCAGCGACCCAGCAGCAGCGCCCATCAGGCCCTGCGCCATGCCCTGATGACGCCCAAGGAGCAAGTGCCCGCCGCCACTCGCCGCAAGCTCGACCTATTTACTGCCCCCTACTGGGGCCCATTCACCGATTGAATTCGCCATGCCTCAATGGGAATACCAGGTAATCCACCTCAATGTGGAACCCGGAAAGGGGGGGGAGCCCTCCAAGGGCCAAAACGTGCCGCCTCCCTTCACCAAGAGCTATCTAGAGCAGGAATTTCCCCAGCACTACAACCTCCCCCAGCCTGAGGCGGGCGGTGGCGCCGCGCCGCCACCACCGCTGCATCCCGCCAAGCAACTACAGAACTTCCTCAATGGCCATGGAGCCCAGGGCTGGAATCTGGTGGGCATCTTTCCGCTCGGTTCACTGCTGATGATGGTGATGCGCCGCCGCAGCGGCGCTGAACCCCAGGCAGAGAAGGTTCCCGAAGAGCCGAGCGCTGCCACGCCGCGGCAACCAGCTCTACAGGAGCTCATCGAAAGGCTGGAGGCCTTGGAGCGTCGACTGCCCTCCAGCGCCACTGCCACTACCGCTGCCACCCCTCTCGATGAAGGTGCTGTGCTGGACCCCACAGCCCTCGAAACCCTGGCCGCAGAACCCTCCGTCTCGGCGCGGGAGGCGGCAACAGCACTTGGCTACCGCTCCACCGCAAGCCTCTCCAACCTGGGCAGCCGCGCCGGTTACCCGATAGGCCTGGTGAAGCTGGGCGTCAATGGCAAGGTGGCGGTGTACCGCGGCGTCAGCCCCAGCAGTTCCGGTGGCAAGGCCCAGCGGCATTGGGTGGTGGTGAGGCTCAACCGCCTGGACCAGGGCTTGCCAGAGGTCCTGGTTGGCAACCTTTCCGCTGGTGGTGCGCCAGCCGC
>CAZKER010000163.1:0-5847 GCA_964551845.1 uncultured Cyanobium sp. | reverse complement strand
AGCCTCATTCACCAGATACACGATCTGCTCGCGGGCAATCTGCACATCCGGCAACCACTGCCGCGCCAGCAGCAGCTGGGTGGCGAGGGCATCTGTTTCCTCCTGCCAGCGAGCGCCAAAGTCGGTACTGGATTCGGCCTGGTCCATGGCCGAGCGGGTGATCTCCACCCGCTGCTCAAGCTCCAGCACCTGGTTGGCACTTAGACAAATGGCGAAGCGATCAAGCAGGTGATCGCGCACCGCCCCTTCCTCGGGGTTGTAGGTGGCGATCAAAAGGCAGCGACAGGGGTGGCTGAGGCTGAGGCCCTCCCGCTCGATCCGGTTTTCGCCGCTGCCCACCGCCGCCAACAAAAGGTTGGTGACGTTGTCGTCGAGCAGGTTGAGCTCATCGACGTAGAGCACACCCCGGTGGGCTTCAGCCAGTAACCCTGGCTGAAACACCGCCTGGCCACTGGCCAGCGAGGCCGTCACGTCCACCGAGCCCACCAGCCGGTCTTCGGTGATGCCCAACGGCACCTGCACAAAGGGCGCCGGCACCACTGCGGTGGGCAACAGGGCGCTGGCATCCGCGCCCGTGGGATCGGCGCCCAATGCGGTGAGCCGAATGCAAGTTGCCTCGTCCCAGTCGTCGGGCCTCTGGGGATCGATGTTGAGGGCCTGGCCTCCCACATCCAGCACATCGATCGGAGGCAGCAGGGCGTGCAGGCCGCGGGCCAGCACGGATTTGCCGGTGCCCCGGCCCCCGGCGATCACCACCCCGCCCAGACCTGGATCGACCGCAGCCAGCAACAGGGCCAGCTTGAGGGTGCCATGGCCGGTGATAGCGGCGAGGGGAAAGGCCCTGCTGGCAACTCCGCTTGCAACCGATCCGCTTGCAACCATGGGAGGGCCAGGACTCGATTCACGTGACAGCCAGTCTCGCTGATCAGCTCAGCGGCGGTGAAGCAGCAACCCTGGCCATCGCCCTCGGCGCCAACCTGCCCAGTCACTGCGGCAGCCCGATCGCCACCCTGATCTCGGTGCGGCCCCTGCTCGAAGCCAGCCTGCAGCAATGGGGCCAGGGCCTCAGCTCGAGGCCCACCGCCTTTCGCTGGTCACCCCTGTTTGAGACCGAACCCGTGGGCGGCCCCCCAGGCCAGCCGCCATACATCAATGCAGTCCTGCTGGTGGAAGGCCTGGTGAAAGGGCTGGCACCCCGGAGCGCTTTGGGGGCAAGGGCTGCTGCCGCCGAGGCCCTACTGGAGCAATTGCAAATGCTGGAGCAAGACTTCGGCCGTGAGCGCCAGGCGCGCTGGGCCCCCCGCAGCCTCGACCTCGACCTGCTCTGGTGGGGGGATCTGAACTGCGACACCCCACGGCTAAAGCTGCCCCACCCGCTCTGGCGGCAGCGAGACTTCGTGCTCGCGCCGCTGGCTGCCCTGGCAGGACTTGCCCCAGGGCCTGCCTGCACGGTTGTGGCGCTGGCTGGCAGACCCGGCTGGCCCGAGCAGCCAATAGTTCTCCAGCACGACCTGAGTGCTGGCTTGGAGCTGTAGATGTCGACTTGGAGATGGGGGTGTTGCTGTTATGGCTCATCACAAAGCGGCATTGGATCCCCCGGCCGTGCAAGCAAGCGCATCACCCTTAATTTTGAGGCGTTTGAGCAAAACCTGATCACCAAGCAGGTCGAAACTTAGCCGTCATTATCGCCACCTCCAGTGAATCTGAAGAAGCCGGGCCTCAACGCCAGCGGCGCTACCATTGCTCGATTACTATTCGCACTTTCACGCAATAAATTCTGCACGCAGAGCATTGCCTGACCTGGAATACATTGCCAGGCAGCCTGCAGCCCCACTCTGGCGAGTCAGTTAATCATTGGCACTGCTCTACTACACAAGGAGCAGCCAACCCATCACGCTTTACTCGAACTGCTATGCCTGAGCATCGGATTGGTACATCGATGCAAGGTTGCGGCCCGGATCAGCTCCGCTCCACTCAGCGACAACTTAGAGCTAATATTTTTGCGGTAAGCCTCCACCGTATTCACACTCAATCCCAGGTATTTAGCGATCTCTTTATTGAGCATTCCCAGTCCCAGGCAATGAAAAACCCGTAACTCGCGAGGAGGGAGCAGATCGACCTGAAGGCGCCATTGAGGGTTGCTCATAAGCGATCTGCGAGGGCTGGCGACCTGCATACGTATTACCACCTTCACCAGGTCATCCCAATCATGGTGTTTATCCACGATTCCCAACAGGATTGGCTGCAATTCGGGCGGGCACAGAAACTGCTTGGCCTCATCAGTGATCACAATCAGGCGGCTTTCTGGATTCCCGTGGACCAAAGCCGCCGCCACATCCTGCCAAGTCTCCCCGTGCATGCCCTCACAATGAATATCCACGAGAAGCAGATCAGGCGGCGAGTGCTCGACAAAGTCAATCGCCTGATTTAAGGAGCTAAACACGCCCACCAGTTCCAGGGAGCAATGCTCGGCAAGCAAGCCGCCCACGGCTTGCCCCACCAAAAGCTGACGGTCAAGGACAAGGCACGTTAAAACCGGAAGCCCTCTGGATGAAGATCCGGCAAGAGAGGCATGGTAGTGACTCCTAATGAAGGGTCTCGTACCATCATGGCAACTACTGGGGCTCGCCAAAGTGGGACCCGTAGACAAGGGCCTTTACTACAGCAGTTAAGAGGCAGGACACTAACTGATGCCCCCCTATCTGCTCATGATGACTGCATATCTCTCTCCAAATGCATCGGCATTTCGCACTCCACGCCGAATAACAATTACACTACCTCTTAATACCTTTAATGATTTACTGCAGCGCTGTGACGAGGAGGGACGCTCCCTCAGCAACCTGGCCGCTTATCTACTGGAAACCTCGTTGAAATGACGGCGATCAGGGCCACGCGGTAGTGAGTGCAGGAGCGGCGATTTACTGCTGCTCGTAGTCGATCCAGAAAGCCAGTTACCGCTTTTACTGCGGGGATGAATTCGGGATCTCGGCATCTTCATCGAGGTCCAGCTGGTGTTTGAAGGCGGGAAGAAACTCTCCTCCACGGCTTTATCCAAGCAGCTACCGTTACAAGGTCAATCGTTATTTGCTGCCTTCAAGCTGTAACATCGAGAGGTGAGCACAGTGTCCTCAACAGCCCGCTTTCCAGGCTCCTTCTGCCATTGGCGCCAGACACAAAAGCCGCTGCGAGCCACGCCCAGCTGGTCTTTGCATCTACGGAACGGACGCAGCCGGGTAGTGCGCTGCTGCCAGCCTGAAACGCTATTTATCTCTCAGCAACTCTCGGCTTTTCTTGCCGAGCCGTTTGGGTTCAGCTCTTTCCTCGGATGTGATCTGGCCATGGTCGCTGGAACCGAAATCACCCCGATCAATGCGCGCCTCTGAGACCCACTTGGCCAGGCTGTTGATGAGGATGCCAAGCCGCTGGGCCACAGGCGTGCAGCTGAGCCCCCCCCCAATGAGGGGTGAGCTCAATGGACAGTCTGAAGGCCATGGTGTGACTGCTATCGATCTATCCACAGAACCGGGGTATCTACGTTCCTGGCTTGCGCGATGCTGGAACACCGACCCGCGACACGCCCTGCCATGGCGCCCCTTCCCGCTCCAGAGCCAGCGCGCCACCTAGAAACCACTGCGGCGCTCGATGCCCGCAAGATTCGCTTCGAAGTCAACCGCGTTGAGCTGCCGATGGGTGTGGTGGGCACTTTTGGCCTGATCCGCCACCCCGGCGCCTCCCTGGCTGTGCCCGTGCTCCAGGACGGCCGGATTGTGGTGCTGCGCCAATACCGCTTCGCCGTGGCCACTCGACTACTGGAGTTCCCCGCCGGCACCCTCGATGACGGCGAAGATCCCCTCAGCACAATGCAGCGTGAACTGCAGGAGGAGGCCGGTTACAGCGCCAGCCGCTGGGATCCCCTCGGGGCAATGCTTCCGTGCCCGGGCTATTCCGACGAGGTGATCCACCTGTTCCTGGCCCGGGAGCTCACGCTGCTGGCCCAGCCCCCCGCCGGCGACGACGACGAAGACCTGGAGGTGCTGCTGATGGAGCCGGACGAACTGGATCAGGCCCTGGCCAGCGGCAACGAGTACCTCGATGGCAAGAGCGTCACCGCCTGGCTGCGGGCCAAGCAACTGCTGGGGATCTAGGCCGCCATGAGCCCACCCCGCTGGCTGTTCTGGCATCGCCGCGACCTGCGTTTAACTGACAACAGGGGGCTGGCCGCGGCGGCAGCCGCAACCCCGACCGTGACTGGGGTGTTTGTACTCGATCCCGCCATCCTTTCGGGGCCCACCATGGCGCCGGCGCGGCTGTGGTTTCTCGCCGAAAGCCTCCAGGAACTTCAACAGGCCTGGCAGCGGGCCGGCAGCCGGCTGCTGATCCTGAACGGCGACCCAGCTGAGCTGCTACCGCGGCTGGCGACCGCCCTGAGCGCCGAGGTGGTGGCCTGGAACCGGGACGTGGAACCCTTCGGCCGCGAGCGCGACCGGCGGGTGTCGCGGGCTCTGCAGGCAGATGGGCGCAAGGTGCTAGCCGACTGGGACCAGCTGCTGATCCGCCCGGAAGCCCTCAAAACCGGCAGCGGCGACCCCTACCGGGTCTACGGCCCCTTCTGGCGCAACTGGCGCGGCCAGGTGGAGCAGGCCAGCGCCCTCGGATCAGCAGCCTCGGGTGGCCTGGATCCCCTGCCGCCGCCGAACGCCCTGATCGATCTTGATCCCTCCCAGATTGCCGAAACACTGAAAGGCCTACCGATCGCCAGCCCGGAGCTGGACCATGGCTTTAGGGGCGCCGATCTCTGCCCCTGCCGCCCCGGCGAAAAAGCGGCCCAACAGCAGCTGCAGACCTTCTGCGACGGCGATGGTCGCTCCATTGCGCTGCTTGGCTACGAACCGGGACGCAACATCCCCGGCGAAGCGGGCACTTCAGGGCTGAGCGCCGCCCTCAAGTTCGGCACGCTCAGCCCCCGCCAGGCCTGGGCCGCCGCCCAGCAGGCCCGGCCACTGGCGCGCAGCGAAGAGGAGCGGCTCTCAATCCAGGTTTGGGAGCAGGAGCTGGCCTGGCGCGAGTTTTACCAGCAGGCGCTGTTTCACTTCCCAGAGCTGGCCGACGGGCCCTACCGGCCCCAGTGGCGCACCTTTCCCTGGGACAACGACCAAGGCTGGTTTGAAGCCTGGCGCGAGGGGCTCACCGGCATGCCGATCATCGACGCCGCGATGCGCCAGCTAAATGAGAGCGGCTGGATGCACAATCGCTGCCGCATGATCGTGGCGTCTTTCCTGGTAAAAGACCTGATCTGCGACTGGCGCTGGGGCGAGGCCGCCTTCATGGCGCGCCTGGTGGATGGCGATCTGGCCGCCAACAACGGCGGCTGGCAGTGGAGCGCCAGCAGCGGCATGGACCCCAAACCGCTACGCATCTTTAACCCAGCCACCCAGGCAGGCAAGTTTGATCCCGAGGGTGCCTATATCCGCACCTGGCTGCCGGAACTGCGCCACGTAGCCACCCGCGATCTAATCAGTGGTGATATTGCGCCCCTTGAGCGGCGCGGCTACCCGGCACCTCTGGTGAACCACAAAGTTCAGCAGGCGCGCTTCAAAGCTCTCTACGCCACGATCAGAAGTTAGAGGTAAGGGGTAATTGGGGCTAAACGACAGCCGCTTGTCCCACCACGGCGCGCAGCACCTCAACCACCCTCTGCTGCTGCTCGCTGCTGAGCTCCGGGAAGATCGGCAGGCTTAGCACCTCGGTGCAGAGCCGCTCTGTCACCGGCAGCGATCCGGGCCCGTAGCCAAGCTCGGAGTAGGCCGGCTGGCGGTGGATCGGTATTGGGTAATAGATGATCGTGCT
>CAZKER010000162.1:0-1721 GCA_964551845.1 uncultured Cyanobium sp. | reverse complement strand
TTTTGCGTGGGGCGAGCGCACCGCGGTGATGGGGGTGCTGAACCTCACCCCCGACTCCTTCAGCGACGGCGGCCGCCTCGCCAGCGTGGCGCAGGCGGTGCGCGCCGCTGGGCGGATGCTGGCCCAGGGAGCCGACCTGCGCGACCTGGGCGCCCAGAGCACACGGCCCGGAGCCGAGGAGGTGGGCCCCGAAAGGGAGCTGGCGCGGCTGCTGCCGGCG
The DNA here is from genome assembly GCA_964551845.1 of uncultured Cyanobium sp. Classification (GTDB taxonomy): domain Bacteria; phylum Cyanobacteriota; class Cyanobacteriia; order PCC-6307; family Cyanobiaceae; genus Cyanobium_A. The sequence continues at coordinate 1,501 of CAZKER010000162.1, read as the reverse complement.
CTTACTGCCATCCGCGTTGCCCATCCCGAGGCCCTGCTCTCGATCGACACCTTCCATGCGGCTGTGGCTGAGGCGGCCTTGGCGGCCGGCGCCCACTGGATCAACGACGTCAGCGGCGGCCGCCGGGATCCGGCCCTGCTGCGCTTGGCGGCGTTGACCGGCTGCCCGCTGGTGTTGATGCATAGCCGCGGCGATAGCCGCAGCATGAACTCTCTTGCCAGTTACGGCGATGTGGTGGCGGAGGTGCGGGCTGGCCTTCTGCAGGTCACCGAAACGGCCCTGGCGGCTGGGGTGCGCCCGCAGCAGCTGATCTGGGACCCAGGGCTTGGCTTCGCCAAGGACACCGACCACAACCTGGATCTGCTGCGTGGACTAGCCAGCCTTTCGGCCGAGGGCTTTCCGCTGCTGGTGGGGCCCTCCCGCAAGCGCTTCATCGGCGCGGTGCTGAACGAGCCCAGGCCTAGGGCGCGGCTCTGGGGCACGGCAGCGGTGTGCAGCCAGGCGATAGCCCAGGGGGCCCGCATCCTGCGAGTGCACGACGTTGGACCAATAGTGCAGATCGCCCGAATGACCGATGCTCTGCGGAGCTGATCAGCCCTCAGTAACCCCCTCGATCCGGTCTTCGATCTCTTGGTAGATCTCCTGGAGTTGGGCGATGTTTTCGTCGCTGGTTTCCCAGTAGCCGCGGCCATTGACTTCCAGCAGGGTGCCCACGATGCGGCGGAAGCTATGGGGATTGAGCTCCATCAGACGCTTGCGCATCTCCGGGTCGTTGATGAAGGTGTCGTTGGCTTCTTCGTAAACAAAGTTGTCTACCGAGCCACTGGTTGCACTCCAACCGAGGGTGAAGTTGAGCCGTTTGGCCACCTCCCTCACGCCCTCATAGCCGCTATTGAGCATGCCCTCATACCACTTGGGGTTGAGCAGCTTGGTGCGTGAATCGAGGCGGATAGTTTCGCTCAGCGAGCGCACTTGGGCATTTGCAGTGGTGGTATCGGCGATGTAACTAGCCGGTGTTTTGCCATCATCGCGCAGGCCAGCAATCAGCTTGGTTGGATCGGAATCGAAGTAGTGACTCACATCGGTGAGCGAGATTTCGGCGGAATCCAGGTTTTGGAAGGTCACATCGGCCGTCTTCATGGCTGATTCGAACACTTCGCGGTTTTGATTCATCTCGCCCGGGTTGTCGGCATTGAAGGCAAAAGTTTTGCGGGAGAGGTACATCTCCTGCAGCTCGTTCTCCTCCTCCCAGGTACTGTTTTCTACCGCCAGGTTCACATTTGAGCTGTAGCTGCCGCTGGCATTGGAAAACACCCGCGTAGCGGCTTCCCGCAGGGAAACGCCCTGCGCAGCCGCCTGCTCCTGGGCGTGGCGGCGCACGAAGTTCATGTCCAGGGGTTCATCGGCCTCCGCGGCCATCTTTACGCCCTGGTCGATCAGGCCCATCTGGTTGATGAATAGGTCGCGGAACACGCCGCTGCAATTCACTACCACATCGATG
>CAZKER010000161.1:0-2694 GCA_964551845.1 uncultured Cyanobium sp. | reverse complement strand
CGAACAGGTTGGTGCCATCAGCCCGCAGCGTGGCCCCATCCAGGCTCACCATCCACTGCCGGCGCGCGGGAGAGCCGAAGTGAATCAGGGCTGCGAGGTTGTCCTTTTCCAGCCCCGGCTCGCCGCTAATCAACACGGCGCGCCCACCGGGGTCAGCGGCCGCCTGCCGAATCTGCTCGCGCAGGCGCTGGGCATAGCGGCTGCTGCCCACCACACCACGCCGCACCCGACCCAGCAGGTACGGAGCCAGGGTCAACAGGTTTGCGGATGGGTCCTTAAGCACCAGCGTTACCGATGATGGCCCCTTACACGCTGCCACGTCCAATGCGCAAAGGACATGGCGTGAACGCAGACCGAAGCGCTGCTGCTGCAAGCGTCGGCCTTGACTGGCGGGCAGCGTCAGACCTTGGCCACCCGTTGCGTCACCAATATCGCCCGGGTGCGCGTCACTGTCACTGCCGGTGACCTGACTCTTCTGGTTCGAGAAGGCACCGGCGCCGGCCACGGCATCGACGCCGACCTGGGCCAGGCCCATGAGTCCGCCATCAAGGAAGCCGAGACCGATGCGATGAAAAGGGCGCTGATGACTTTTGGCAATCCCTTTGGTCTGGCGCTCTATGACAAGCAGCAGCGAGAGGTCACGAGTTCCGCGTCTCCGCATGAGCGCCCAACAGGCCAGCCCCAGCTGAGCCGGCCTGCATCCCATAGGCAATCAACTGCGGCAGCCAATGCTGAGCCGAAAGGCATGGATGCAGGCTCTGCCCGCCAGCAGGATCCAGGGTTACTCCCCCTCGATGCGGCCGCAATCCGTGCACTTCACAGCACCATTCGCCAGTTGCCCTGTCCGTTGCTGGAGGCCCTCACCCAGGGCTTCCGCAAGCGCTTCTTCATCCCTGAGGAGGCCGCGACGATCGCCGATCGGATCGTGCAGAAGCGGCACCATGACTGGATTGAGGCGTTTCTGGCGCAGCACCAGCCCTGTCGGGCTGCCGAGGCCTTCACCTGAGACAGCGAATCGGCTGCCTCTGCCTACGCTTGGCCTAGGGCGTTTCCCCGGATCGGCCACGTTCCCGTCGTGATGGGCGGCAAACCCTGCATCCGCAGGCTCCGCATCACGGTTGGCACGGTCGTTGGGCAGCTCGCCAGTGGCAGCAGCCGCGAGCGGATCCTGCAGGCCTATCCGCAACTGGAACCTGCCGACATTGATGAGGCGCTGGCCTATGCCGCCTGGCGCCTGGAAGAACGGGAAGAGGCACTGGTCCTGAGCTGAAGGTCAGGCTGCTGGTCGACATGGCTGTTTCAACGCAACAGCCTCTCGACCGAATGGATGCCCCTGTTGCGGGCCGCCGGCCATGAGGCGGTGCTCTGGTCCGAGGTGGGCGATCCGAGGGCGCCAGATTCGGCCTTGATGCAGTGGGCCACTGCCAACGGCTATGCCGTTTTCACCCACGACCTGGATTTCGGCACGATGCTTGCCCTCAGCGGCACCAATGGACCAAGCGTGGTGCAGGTGCGTTGCCTGAACGGGCTGCCCGAAGCGATTGGGCACCTGGTGCTGTCGCTTGACAGCCCGGAAGCCCAAGGCAGTCAGGTCGCCAGGCTCGGTGACAGCTCATGGAGCGCCTGCACCACTTCAGGTTGCAGCATGACCAAGGTCGTGCCCTCTTGATTGTCGGTCGGCACCTCCAGTTGCAGCGGCAGCACTTCGGTGGGCCTGGGATCCAGGGCATGGGCGTCGAACTGGGCCGAGGCCTCGGGGATCACCTCTTCCCCCTGTCGCACCAGTTCCTCACTGCGGTTCGGCAGGTTCCAGGCACCGCCAAGGCCATCGCTCAGGAGCAGCGGCCTTTGGTGATCCACCACCTGTCCTGGTGAGCGGGCCGTCAGACGCAGGCGCCAGCCGGCTGGGTAGGCGGGATCAGGCTGCTCGAACAGGGTCAGGCCCCAGGAATGACCCGAGGAATCCGTGAGGGTCCAGCGCTGTGGATCGACTGCTGCCTGGGCCTGGAGCGGCAGCACCATCAGGCTCAGGGCAAGCAGAACAGCGGCGAAGACGGGTCGCCAGCTGGGTCGATGCAACCGGTGAGCAGCTGGGCGGCAACCCGCACCAGCACTTTGAGAAGAAATGCTCATAACGCCTCTCGCGTCATAAAAGGTTTCAACGCTACTGTTTTATTGGGAAGAGTGGGCGCTCGGCTGGTCGACCACCACGATGGCCCGCCCTCGCCTTCGCAGCTCTCCCCAGTCCAGTCCTCATTCCTCGCCATGACGACAACCATCCTCAAGCGTTCCTGGGGCAACCCCTGGGAGTCCTTCAAGGACTGGGTCACCAGCACCGATAACCGCCTCTACGTGGGCTGGTTCGGCGTGCTGATGATTCCCACCTTGCTGACGGCCACCATCTGCTTTGTGATCGCCTTTGTGGGCTCCCCGCCCGTCGACATCGACGGCATCCGCGAGCCCGTCTCCGGCGGCCTGCTCTACGGCAACAACATCATTACGGCCGCTGTGGTGCCCAGTTCCAACGCCATCGGCCTGCACTTCTACCCGATCTGGGCCGCCTCCAGCCTCGATGAGTGGCTCTACAACGGTGGTCCCTACCAACTGATCATCTTTCATTTCCTGATCGGCATCTTCTGCTGGATGGGGCGTGAATGGGAGCTGAGCTACCGACTCGGCATGCGCCCCTGGATC
>CAZKER010000160.1:0-2323 GCA_964551845.1 uncultured Cyanobium sp. | reverse complement strand
AGGGGTCACTCGAGCCGGTGCACGCAATGGAGGTGCGCGAACGATGCGACACACAACAGGTGAACTCGATGACGCAGCGCGAGCGTCATCCCGTAGCTGCACACAGCGATACGCCAGATCCGTTTCCCGCGTTCTTCAATCTTGGGCTACATAACCCAAGCCGGGATCACAGCCGAGAAGGTCAAGCCTTGAGCATCGCTTCTCCCAAACGTGATCTGCATTCCTTCCCTGCCAGGCTCCAGACAGGCGACTCGTTAAACCACAGACACCCGACCGGCTGACCTTGGTGTGAGGAGGTGACCGCCGCAACCGGTGCAAAGGCGCCCCCCACGGGGCGCCTTCTTGTTGGCGAGACAATCACCAGAGCAAGGTTCATATCTCTGCCAACCTCCCAATTGCCCCTGTACATCCGCTCATATGAGCCGGCCGATTGGCCGGCGGTGTGGGCGCTGCTGGAGCCGGTGTTCCGCGCCGGCGAAACCTTCCCGCCCGACCCGGCCATAACCGAGGCGGAGTCCCGGGTGGAGTGGGTGGAGCACAGCCAGGCGGTGATGGTGGCTGTGGATCCGGCCGGAGCCGTGCTGGGCACGTATAACCTCAGGCCCAATACCCTCGCGCTCGGCGCCCATGTGGCCAACGCGGGCTATGTGCTGGCTGAGCATTGCCGCCGCCAGGGGTTCCGGGCGATGCAGTTCAACCTGGTGGTGAGCACCAACACCGCCGGCATCCGTTGCTGGCAGCGCAACGGTTTTCAGATCGTAGGCACTCTGCCGGGCGCGTTTCGCCATAGGCAGTTGGGCTACGTCGATGCCCTGGTGATGATCCAGGGGCTGGTGGAGGGACTGGCCCCATGAAGGTGGTGCCGCTGCGGCTGCAGCCCGGAGACGATCTACGTCAGGCGCTGGAAACCTGGATGGGCGAGCAGGAGGAGCAGGCCGGCTGTTTGATCAGCGCCGTGGGCAGCCTCTCGGTGGCCGAGCTGCGCTTCGCGGGAGCGGCGGCGGCCACAACCATCCGTGGCGACCTGGAGATCCTCAGCCTCTCCGGCACCCTTTCAGCCGATGGCGCCCACCTCCACATCGCCGTGGCCGACAGCAAAGGTGCCGTATTCGGCGGTCACCTCTCCCCTGGCTCGCTGGTGCGCACCACAGCCGAGCTGGTGCTTGGTCTGCTGGCGGAGTGGCAGTTCCGGCGCGAGCGCGATCCAGCGACCGGCTACGCCGAGCTGGCTATCAAGGTTCAGCCAGAGCGGTGATCGCCAGAAGCACCTTAAGCAGATCAGGGAGTCGCTGCTGGCTGGCCTGATCCGGCGGCAGGAACGCTGGCAGTGCCTCCAGAAAGGCGGAGGTGTTCAACAACTCGTGGAATTGTGCCGCGAGATCATTACGCAACTCAGGCGGGCTGAGCCTGCATTCCTCCAGCAGCGAGGCACGGCCGTCCACCACCGCCATCAGGTCTTCCAGATCGTGACTGAAAAGAAAATCGCCCTTGCCGCGTCCGCGGAAGGCCTCCAGCTTGGTGGCTAGGAACACTGGTGCGGTCACGATCCGAATCGAGCGCCCGCTCGGCAGCCCCTGCGGCTGGGCGGTCTCCAGGGCGAGGGGATACCAACTATTGGAGAAGCCCAGGATCTCGCCCTGAGCTGGCATCAGGTCGAGAACGAGGTCGTCGATGCACCAGCGGCATAGCGGAGCGCCTGGCCGGCTGTCCTCCTGAAAACCCCGCTGCCGCAGTTTCCTCCCCAGCTGGTGGTAGTCAGACCTGGCAATCACGCTGCAGATCACATCCACATCCTGGGTGGGCCGGATCTCCGGCATCGCCGGATCCGTGATCAGCACACCGGCCACGGCGCCGCCGACAAACACCAGTTGCTCGAGCAGCGCCTCGCCCAACTGCTCAGCTGCTCGCTCCAGCAGGAAGACGTTGGGGTCGTTGGGATTCATGGCTGCAACCGCTCCTCCAGCAGGGCCAGCGCCAGGGCCTGTTCACGGGCGCTGCCGCCACGCACCGCATCGAACAGGGCCAGCAGCTCCCCAAGAGCCGGGTTGCGCTCTGCCGCCTCGGGGACGCTGGGATAAAGCGGGTGGAAGGCGATGCCACGGGCCGTTCCCTTCTTCCACGGCCACACCGGTGGTGGGTCGCTGCCCGGCCGGATCTGCTCGTTGAGTGGGGAGGCGGCGTAGCCGGTGGGAACCCCTCGGCTGAGCGCGCCCTGGGTGGCGGGGAAGCAGTAGCGAGCCCCGTGCTGCACGAAAGCTTTCAGAGCGGCGCGAACAACTGAGGGCTTGCCAGCCTCATCCTTGATCGCCAGCCTGGCGGCCAC
>CAZKER010000159.1:0-2881 GCA_964551845.1 uncultured Cyanobium sp. | reverse complement strand
GTGGCCAGTACCAGGCCGAACAGGGTGAGCTGATTGAGACTGAAGCCGAACACCTTCACAAAAGCGAAAGTGCCCACCAGCGCCACGGGAATGGCGATCGCTGGCACCAGAGTCGCCTTCCAGTCCTGTAAGAACAGGAACAGGATCAGCACCACCAGCACCACCGCATCGCGCAGCGAATTGCTGACCCCTTCGATCGAAGCGCTGATGAAATCGGTGACGTCGTAGATCTTCTCAAGCTTCATCCCGGGCGGTAGGCCCGCCTGGAACTCCGCAAGCACCTGCTCCACCCCCTTGGACACCTCCAGGGCATTGCTGCCGCTGAGTTGATAGATGGCCAGGCCCACCGAGGGCACCCCGCGTAAATCGGTGGCGCTGATGTCGTAACTCTCGCCGCCGAGGCTGACGCGGCCCACATCCCGCAGTCGCACCAGCGCCCCATCGCCGGTGTTACGCAGGATCAGATTTTCGAAATCCTCGTTTTGCAGTAACCGGCCCTGCAGCTGCACCGAGAAGGTGTAGGGCTGGCCCTGGGGCGACGGTGCACCACCGATCCGTCCGGCCGGCACCAAGCGGTTCTGGCTTTGCAGTGCCGCCACCACATCGGCGGCACTGAGTTGCTGCTGCGTGAGGCGGTCGGGATCGAGCCACACCCGGATGGCCAAGCGGCGGTTACCGAAATAGGTAATCTCCCCCACGCCCCGCACCCGCCGGACCTGGTCGGTGAGCCCCTGATCCAGCTTGCCGCTGAGGGTCTCGACGCTGTAAGGACGGGCCGGATCCGTGCTGACCAGGTTGTAGACGAGCAAAATCGAATTAGAGGCCTGGCTCACCGTCACCCCCGACTGGCGCACCTCGGCGGGTAACTGCGGTGTGGCCAGCGCCACCCGGTTTTGTACGTTCACCTGGTTTATGGCGCCATCGGTGCCACTAGCGAAGGCGACGCTGATAGCGCTACTGCCATCGGCCGCACTAGTGGAGGTGATGAACTCCATGTTTTCCACCCCGTTGATCTGCTGCTCCAGCACCGCGGTGAGCCCCTCTTCGACACTCACCGCATCGGCGCCCTGATAGCGGGCGCTCACCTGCACCGTCGGCGGGGCGATATCGGGCAGATTCTCGATCGGCAGGATCGGCAAAGCGATCAGCCCAGCGATAACGATCAGCAGGCTGCAGACCGTGGTGAGAACCGGCCTGAGGATGAAGCGGTTGGAGGCGGACATTGGGGTTCCTCTCCTTATTTCGATGGGGCCTGCTGCACCGGCAGGCCATGGCGCAGGCTGAGCAGGTTGCTGTTGATAACCAGGGCCCTGGCATCCAAGCCGTTGAGCACCGGGTAGCGAGCGTCCTGCAGGGGACCTAGCTGCACGCGGGTCTGCAGGGCGAAGCGGCTAGTCGGTGGCAGCTGCCGCAGCCGCTCCAAGGGCGCCTGGCCCGGATCGCTCTCCAGCTCCTGCAGCGTGCCGAGGCGGTACACATAACTCTGGCCGGAGGACTGGATGACGGAACCCACCGGCACCGACAACTGGTCGCTGCTGTCCAGCACCAGGCGGGTGCGCACCCGCAGGCCATTGCGCAGGTTGCCGTCCCTGTTGTCATAAGTGGCCTTCACAAGCAGCACCTGATTACCGACATCGACACTGGGATCGATCGATGCGACAACACCGCGCACCAGGGGCTGGCTGCTGCCGGGATCCTCCAGAATCACCGTTTGGCCCGGCCGCACCCGGTTGCGCAGCCGGGCCGGTACATCGATGCGGGCGGTGAGCTCGCCGTTGCGGATCACGGTGGTGAATGGGTCGCCGGCCCGGATCACATCGCCAAGCTTGACGGTCACATCCCCGATCGCGCCAGCGATCGGGGAGCGAAGGTCGCGGAAGGCAAGGTCCGCCTCGCGGGCCCGCAGGCTGGCGGTCGCGGCGATGTAGCCCTGGCGCAGCTCATCGCGCTGCAGGATGCTGGCCGCTCCCACCCGCGCCAGGTAGGCGAAGCGTTCATAGTTGATCCGGTCCTTGGCCTGGGCGGAGCGCAGGCTCATCACCTCGGCCTGCAGCTGCGCCTGATCGAGTACCACCAGCAACTGGCCGGGCCGCACCCGGTCCCCCTGGCGAATGCGTAGCTCCTGGATGCGGCCGCCGGCTTGGGCCGCTAGCTGCACTGCCTCCACCGCATCGAGGGTGCTGATCGTCGCCACCTCCTGGCGGAAGGTGGCGGGGCGAGCCTCGATGGTGTCGACCACAAGGGGCCGGGCCGCCTCAGGGGTGGAGGGGGTGCAGCCTGTCAGCAGCGCGAAACCGCAAAGTGTGACCGCCGGCAGGATGCGCCGAAGAGGCATGCATAAGCATGGTGGTGAATTTCTCTTATACGTCGATTCGACGCTGCAAGCTCTCAATGCAAACTTTTGCGGTCCTCCCGCGCCGTATCACCGCAAACTCCTAGCGAGGTAATTCCCCCACGGCCGATGGGAAACCCCATCAGCAAGCCCGCACTGGGTTCGTCGACAATCAGGAATTCATCGAGCGGCACCGGGACTGGTTGGCAACGACAAATCAAAGTGATTTGCTCGATACAGCCAAGCGCTTTGTTGGCTGGCCATGGGGATGAGCCAAGGAGGATGCGAATGCTGATTTCAGCTAGCCAGCCGGCCGAACCTTGCTATCGCCTGATCGATGGTGTCTGTGAGCAGCATCGAGAGCATGATGCCCAATACACCAGTCTCGATGACGCCATCGCCTGGATTTAGCCGATCTGTTGATCACTCCTCTTCTGAGCTGCCCAGGGGGATCAGCTTGATCTGCTTACGGCCGAGCTTGATCTCGAACTCATCACCGGGCTGTAGGTCGAGCATGGCGGTGTAGGCCTTGCCCACCAGCAGGTTGCC
>CAZKER010000158.1:0-3075 GCA_964551845.1 uncultured Cyanobium sp. | reverse complement strand
GCTTCGGTCGCAGCGAGTTGGCCAAGGGCCCGGGCTGCCGCTTCCCGAAGTCCGTCGTCGGCATCCTGAAGGGTGTCGAGTAGGTCAGGGATGGCCTCGCAGGCCGCCGGAGCAAGTTTGCCAAGTGCCCGGGCGGCATTGCGAGCCACTGCGTTCTCCTCCACGCCGGCCCCGCAATCCCTGGGCCGGCGTTGGCGCAGGGCTTCCTGCAACAGGGGCACCGCATCTGGGTGCTGACTGCGCATTCGGCCAAGCCACCAGGCGGCGTAGTACTGCTGGGAGGAATCTTCGGTCTGACGGAGACGGCGCAGGGCTTCTTGCTCACTGATGGGTTCGCCTGCCTGGAGGGGGCTGGCGGCGGCGGCGGGCATGGGTGCAGTCGCGAGACGCGGGCTCTTAGTGATGTTGCCAGCGCCAGAGCCTGATGGGCTCCCTTTCGGGAGGGGAGCAAATAAAAAGGCTCCCTTGCGGGAGCCGTGTGAGAAGCAAACGCAGATGTCGCAGTAGCGAGATCAGACGAGAGCGGAGATTGCGTAGTCGATGTAGTTGTTGGCGATAACACCGGCGTCGCCGGAGATGCCGTGGTTGCCCTTGATGTAGTTAAGGGCTTCGACGTACCAGGAGGGGGAGAGTTCGAAGGCGCGGTTGATCTCGTCGAGACCGGCGATCAGATACTCATCCATGGGGCCGGTGCCACCAGCCACGAGGCAATAGGTGACCATGCGGAGGTAGTAACCGATGTCACGTGCGCACTTGGCCTTGCCGCGAGCGTCGGAGGCGTAGTTGGTTCCCTGCATCTGGGTGGTGTAGGGGAACTTGTTGTAAACGGCCTGGGCGGCACCGTTCACCAGTTCATCAGCCTTAGCGGTGAGCACCTTGGCGGCCTCGAGGGCGTTCTTGGCACGCTCAAAGCGACCGAAGGCGGCGTTGAGCTCGGTGTTGGAGAGGAAGCGGCCCTGGGAATCAGCGGCGGCGACGGCCTCGGTGAGGGGAGTCTTCATGGGAGGAAAAGAAGAAGGAGTTTCGAGTCAGTGAGGCTGATCAGCCGACTGCAGCAGCAGCGCGGTCGAAGTAGGTGCCAACTTCGGACATCAGGGCGGAGCAATCGCCGGGGGTGATGCCGTTGCGATCGTTAGCGATCGAGATGGCAGCATCCTTCATTTTGCGAACGCCTTCTGCCACGGAAGCGCCAGGAACGCCGAGGGCGAGGTAGGTCTCACGCAGGCCGTTGAGGCAGCGGTCTTCCAGAACGGAAGCATCGCCGGTGAAAACGGCGTAGGTGACGTAGCGGAGGATGATCTCCATATCGCGCAGGCAAGCAGCCATGCGGCGATGGGTGTAGGCGTTGCCGCCAGGAGCGATGAGGGCGGGCTGCTGATCGAAGAGATCGCGAGCAGCGTTGGTGACGATGGCAGAAGCGTTGGAGGTGATGCGGTTCACCGTGTCCATGCGCTTGTTGCTCTCGGCAACCATCGATGCGAGGGCATCGATCTGGCCAGCGTTGATAAATTCGCCACGGGCATCAGCCTGGGCAACAACCTTGGTGAAGGCGTCGAACATTGGGGGAGCTCCGGGTCTCGACTGAAAGTCGGGAGGGTGGGTAAGGGATGGTGGGCGTTGTAAACGCCACGTGCAAAGCACCCAGCTATTGTTCACAAATTCGCTTCAAGTACAGCAGCTGCTTCACAAAGGGTCATCAGATCCCAGTCGCCGCGCCCATTTTCATCAATTCATGCGGGGTCAAGCCAATAGCGTGCCCAAGGGGAGCCCCGGCCTAATTTCCCTTTTTCTTCCAATCTGGGAAATGCTTCTTAGCGAACCCTGGCGCCATTCCTGGGCCTCCGGTGCTTTATGGCTGAGCACAAAAAAGCCTGGCGGATGATTCGCCAGGCTGTTCGTTGGTTGGGTGACTAAGTCGTTCAGTTGACCGGTGTGACACTGGCAACCCGTCCGCCCTGACGGTGAATCATCTGCTGAGTTTCCAGCATCTTGTCGAAGGTCACGAATCGCACCGTGTTGGCCCGCTTGTGCAACCGATAGTTGGTCAGTCCCGTTACCTCAACGCGATACACGCGGGCCTTTTGGCCGATGCCCTGGGCCATGGCCGTGATGGCCTCGTTGGCCACCTTGGTGGGTTGATAGCCCGATCCCTTGGCGTTGGGGCTCACCACTGGTACCGCCCGATCCTGGTGCAGTGCTTTGCCCAGCTTGAAATTGGTACCTGCTGCCTCACCCTTCACCGAAGCACCAACTCCCCGGGCCAGCTGCATCAGCCAGGAGAACTGGCGCCCTTCATGCCCCTTCGAGTAGTCCCAACCATGGACGTAGGGCACGGTTTCTTCGCCGAAGCGGTTCTGGTACTCAGCGCTGTCTAGATAGGAGTCGATCTCCGCATCCACTCCTTGTTCCTGCAGCAGGGTGAAGTGGTGCAGCATCTCGGCCTTGTTGTGGGGCGCCCGGCCGAGCAGATGCTTGTGGTTGAGTTCGATGAAGTGATAAGGATTGCAGTTTTCAAAGAATTTGCTGCGATACAGGCCGCTTTTGGCCACTGTCCGCACAAATTCGCGGACGCTTAGATAATTGTTCTTGAATAGGGATTCAGCCTGGCTGAGGCGCTCGCTTTCCATCACGTATTGATTGCCGAGCACCTGCTTGTAGACGGCGCGAATCAGGGTGGTTTTGTCTTCCTGGGAGCTCACTGCCCAGTTCTCTTTGTTGCGGTCGCCAGCAAAGCGTTCGATACCGAGATAAGAGGCGTTGACAAGTGTCATGGCAAGGGCGGGGCAAGGGAGTAGGCGCGCCTAAAAGGGCAGCGCATCATGCGAAAGCGTATGGCGAAGTTCCGGGTTTATTTGCTTGCCAGTGCTGGAATCGTTACACCACTCAAGCCTTCTTAGGAAACCTCAAGGCTTGTTGCCAGAGCCTGATGGGCTCCCTTTCGGGAGGGGAGCAAATGAAAAGGCTCCCTTTCGGGAGCCGTGTGAGAAGCAAACGCAGATGTCGCAGTAGCGAGATCAGACGAGAGCGGAGATTGCGTAGTCGATGTAGTTGTTGGCGATAACACCGGCGTCGCCG
>CAZKER010000157.1:0-1775 GCA_964551845.1 uncultured Cyanobium sp. | reverse complement strand
AGCGGTCTGCTGCACCTGCATCTGCCGGCCACGTGAGCCAGGTTGATCAGACCACCGCGCCGTGACGGCTTCCAGTAGTTCCCTGGGATTGGTGGGCGGTTTCTTGCTGGCGAGGATGGCCAGCAGTTCTGCCATGCGGCGCCGATACACGGCCTCCCAGGTCCGCGGTTTGATGGCGCCGCTGCTCAGCTTTCGGGCTTTGAATCGCTCAACCAGCTCAGGCCAATCAATCGGGCCGGCCCCTTGCTCAGCTGTTGGTTCAGCTGCTGGCTCATCGCTGGCCAGTGCAGCCGCAATGGCCCGGTCAAGTGGTAACCCGTCGATGTGGGCAGAGTGGATCGCCAGAACCGTCTCTCGGATGACATCGGCCTGGTCATGCGCCCATTCGATGGGCAGCAGAACCTGATGACGACCGCCGGCTGCATCGACCGTGAGGCGCGTACGGCCCCGCAGATCGGAAACGCGCCAGCCGCTGCTCGTGCCTCGCTGGGCAAGGGAGAGGCGCAAGCCGGAGCGCAGCACAGAAATCCAGGTGTCAGAGGCTCTAGAACCCCCCATGTGAGCAAATATGTGAGCAAATCGACCCCCATAGGTTGGCACGGCCAGGCTTGCGCTGCCATCCCCTTGCACGCTAAACGATTGTTGCAGCAGTGCTTTTGGGCCTAGACTCCAGTCCTTGCAATCGATCTCTTAGACCCGCAAAAGAGAGTTTTGGGAGCACTAGGTCGCAGGTTCGAATCCTGTCGCCCCGATTGACTTTTCACCGATTGACCTCAGGGGGGCGTGCCCAAAACGTGCCCAAAACCGTTGTTGGCTCGGCTCCCCTCAGGAGCCTGCCGGCTTCCTTAGGTAGCCATCCAGGTGGAGTTTGCGGATCAAACGCGACTCGTGGTTGTTGCTGATTTGGACCCGGCCGCCGCTAGCGCTGGCAGTGACGCGCCAAGGGCCGGCCGGCCCCCTAGCCCTAAGTGGATGCTCCTGGGGCTGAGCAGGCGCTGCAGGGGCCTGCTGGGGGCTCTCGCCGAGCAGGGAGGCGAGCAGGTCGCGGGCTGTTGCTGGCATGGCCTTGGCGTGACTCCCTGCTGTTGCCGGCCCAGCGCGTGAGGCAACGCCGGTTCCCTGGCAAGGGAAGGAGCAGAAACGAACGGGGAGCTCGATGGTCAGCAGAGGACCGCAGCGCCAGAAACGCAGCTCCGTTAATGGAACAGGCACCGGTGGCAAGAAGAAGGGGGCCTCCGGCCGGGATGCTGTACCTGGACTGGTGGTGCCCTCAGCTGAGCAGCTCAGCCGCGAGTCACGGGCTCAGGAGGCGCGCTGGCGGGCAGAAAGCGACCTGCGCACGCTGCGTGAGGCAGAGCAGATCCGCGCGGACCAGAGGAGGTTGCGCAACGCCACCCAGCTGGCCGCGGCGGAGGTGTCGGCCCTGCAGGCGATTCGAAAGCGGAACGGGAGCAAGGCCTGATGCAAGACGCAACCTCGCAGCCTGGCCGCTCTGTCGTTAGGGCACTGGCCAGACTGATCTCAACTGCAGGGGAGCAGCACCAGTGACCCAGCGCCTGATCATTTCGGATAACCGCGAGGAGCCGGGGAACCCGCTCGTGCTCGATGGTGGGGCGATTGATGCAGCAGCAAGTGATCCAGCTGCCATTGGCAAATTGATGGTGGATCAGGTCTGGGCGGAGGGCACTGACCCCACCGGTGGAGGTCTGTACTACGAGCGCAGCAGCAACCAGCACCGGCGCCTGCAGGCCTTTGAGACAGGCCATGAGGACTTC
>CAZKER010000156.1:0-12084 GCA_964551845.1 uncultured Cyanobium sp. | reverse complement strand
CGGCCTGCCCCGCTACGACAAGCCGCCCCTGATCTATTGGGCGATGGGCTTGCTCTACGCCTTGCCAGGCCAGGAGTTTTGGAATCCCCTTGGCACCTGGGCAGCGCGGCTGCCATCGGCCCTGGCCTGTGGTGCGCTGATGCTGACCCTCGCCGACACCTTGCTGCTCTGGCCCCAGCGGCCGGCCCGACCGGCTCTTACGGCCGTCACCGCTGCCTTGGCCTTCGGACTCTCGCCTTTGGTGCTGCTCTGGGGCCGCATCGCCGTCAGCGATGCCCTGTTTTCGGGTTTGCTGGCTACCAGCGCGCTGCTCGCCTGGCGCTGTTACGCCAGCGGGGGCCGCCACTGGTGGCACACCTGGCTTTTGCTGGGTCTGGCGGTGCTGGCCAAGGGGCCGGTGGCGGTACTGCTGCTGGGCCTGTGCCTGCTTCTGTTTGGCTTGTTGCAGGTTGATTTGCCCCGTCTATGGCGCCGGTTGCGCCCGCTGCCGGGGCTGGCGATCACGGCGGCGCTGGCGCTGCCCTGGTACGGCGCAGCCCTGGTGGTGGAGGGGGAGCCCTTTTGGCGCAGCTTCTTCGGCTATCACAACCTGCAGCGCTTCACCGCCGTAGTGAACAACCATCAGCAGCCCTGGTGGTTTTTTGCTTCCGTGCTGGTGATAGCCAGTCTGCCGCTTACCCCCTTGCTGCTTTTGGGCCTGGCCCAAGGGCTGGGCCCGCGGCGTTGGTTGGGCCCGCGGCAGTGGTGGATGCCCGCCGAGCCCCTAGCTCCCGAGCTCTCCCTACAGCGCTTTGCCGCTTGCTGGTTGCTGGCGGTGCTGCTGTTTTTCACCCTGGCTGCGACCAAGTTGCCCAGCTACTGGCTGCCGGCCACGCCGGCGGCGGGGCTATTGGTGGCCCTGGCGGCCCAGCGGGGCGGCCGCTGGGCCTGGTGGCTCAGCCTCCTGCTTACGGCCGTCATGGCAGTGGGCTGGCTTGCCTCCCCCCTATGGGTGCCGGCGATCGTGGCGCCAGAGATGCCAAGCCTGGTGCCGGAATTGCTGGCGGGTCGTTGGTTGCTGCTGGGCGGGCTGCTCTACGGGGTGGCTGTGCTCCTGGGCTGGCGGCTGGGGCGGCACGGTCGCTCGCTGGGTTTGCTGGGGTTGCAGCTGCCCCTGCTGGCCTTTGTACCGCTGGTGTTGCAGCCGGCTTGGCAGCTGGGTGATCGTCTGCGGGGGCTGCCGGTGCGCCAGTTGGCGGCACAGCTGGGGCGCCAGGCCAGCCCCGCCGAACCGGTGGCGATGCTGGGCATGCTCAAGCCCTCGCTGCACTACTACGGCCGCCGGGTGGTGATCTACGAGGGTGCCGAGCCCCATCACCTGCTGAACCTGGTGGATCGCCTGCGCAGGGAGAGCCGACCGGGCCAGCCAGCTACCACGCTCCGGCAGCAGCCCAGCGTGCTGGTGGTGATTGATTCCGACACGGCTGCCCAGTCCCACTGGCAGGGACTTGAACCCCAGCTGCTGGATCGCCAAGGCATCTACGCCCTCTGGCGCCTGGATCGCCGCCGCCTCGAGCAGCGGGCAGCCCAGCTGCGCAGCACAGGTATGGCTCCCGATTGGCGCGATCCCCGGCCGGAGCGTTATTGAAGCGGCGCTCCCTCCAGCGACTGGGCCAACTGCTTTTGCCGGCAAAAACTGCAGTGGCCCCAGCGGGCCATTTCCCCTGCGGGGGCTGGGCTGGTGCAGCGGGGACAGGAGGCCATGCCATGCACGTCCACACGGCTGGGATGGACGCTCCACACTTCGTCCTCCTGCTGGCGGCCGGGGGGCACGGCGGCGCTGGTGTGGTGCTGCTCCAGGCGTAGATCGCGAACAGTGAACCCGTTGGCGCGCAGGGCCCCCAGCAGCTGGTGGCGGTTGTACTGCAGGGCTTGCAGCCAGGGGCCAGGCGCGGCGCCCACGGTGAGCAGTCCGCTGTGCAACCGCAGAGGGCGACAGTGGGGCGCCAGCTGGGCGCCGGCAATGCGCGGCCAGGCTTGCCATAGGGCTGCCAGGTGTCCGCCTCGCTGCCAGCTTTGCTCCAACTCCCGCAGGCAGCTGGCCAGGGCACTGGCGGGAGGCCGGGGCGGTGGCACCAGCAGGCTCAGATTGCCGAGCTGGCGAGTTTGTTCCCGGGAGGCCTTGGCCATTGCCCAACCCTATCGGCGGTGCGGCAATCCCGCTGGTGAACCGCGCCAAACCCTGGCTACCCTCGTGTCTTGCCCCCGCAGCCTCCGATGGGCTTCTTTGATCGCCTCAGCCGCCTGATCCGCGCCAACGCCAATGCGGCGGTTGGAGCGATGGAGGACCCCTCCAAAATTTTGGATCAATCGGTGGCCGACATGCAGTCGGACCTGATCAAGCTGCGCCAGGCTGTGGCTACGGCCATTGCCAGCCAAAAGCGCATTCAGAACCAGGCGGAGCAGGCCGATTCCCAGGCCAAAACCTGGTACGAGCGCGCTGAGCTGGCCCTAAAAAAGGGTGAGGAAGACCTGGCCCGCGAAGCTTTAGGGCGCCGCAAGACCTGCCAGGACACCGCCACCGCACTCAATAACCAGCTGCAAAGCCAGGCGGGCCAGGTGGACCAGCTCAAGAAGAGCTTGCTGTCACTTGAGAGCAGGATCGCCGAGGCCAAAACCAAGAAGGACATGCTCAAGGCCCGGGCCCAAGCGGCCCAGGCCCAGGAGCAGCTGCAGAGCGCCGTGGGCAGCCTCGGTACCAATAGCTCCATGGCTGCCTTTGAGCGCATGGAGGAAAAGGTGCAGAGCCTGGAGGCTCGCAGCCAGGCCGCTGCTGAGCTGGCTGGCGCCGATTTGGAGAGTCAGTTTGCGGCCCTAGAAGGGGCCCCGGAGGTCGATGACGAATTAGCTGCCTTGAAAAATCGCCTAGCCGGTGGGGCCCCGGTTTCACTGCCCCTGAGCACCCCAGCTGCGCCCCAGCTCGAGCCGGTGCAGGTGAGCGAGGTAGACCCGGAGCTCGAGGAACTCAAGCGTTCGATCGACAAGCTCTGAGCGGCTTGGCAGCTCGGCTCCATACAATCGCCCCACGCACTCGTTGTATCGGGCCTCCTGCCGTGTCTGTTGCTCACCTCACCGATGCCAATTTTCAAGCTGAGGTGCTCGAGGCCTCAGACCCTGTATTCGTGGATGTGTGGGCTGAGTGGTGCGGGCCCTGTCGGCTGATGGCTCCAATGATGGAGTGGTTGGCAGCTGAATATGCCGGCCGTCTGGTGGTGGGCAAGCTCGAAGCAGACGCCAATCCCGCCATCCGCGATGGCTTGCAAATTCAGGGGCTTCCGGCCCTGATCATGTTCCGAGGCGGCAAGGAACTGGCTCGCCACGAGGGCGCTATGGCCAAACCCCAGCTGCAGGCTTTTGTGGATGCCCATCTCTGAGCGCCTGTCGCGTCTCGGCAGCGGCGTTTTCGCCCGTAACGACCAGCGAAAATCGGCCTACTCGGCTCGTGCGGCCAGCGGGGATATGCCCCCACTGCTCGATCTTTCACTCGGCTCCACCGACCTACAACCGCCCAAGGCGGCCATCGACGCGATCGGCGCCCAGCTTGGCCAGCCCGCCAGTGCGGCCTACTGCCTTCACGCCGCCACCCTGCCTTTTCGCCAGGCAGTTGCCGACTGGGCCCAGCGTCGCTTTGGGGTGAATGTCGACGCCGATGCGGAGGTGTTGTTGCTGGTGGGTTCCCAGGAGGGCACGGCTCACCTGCCCCTAGCGGTGCTCAATCCGGGTGATCGGGCCCTGCTGCTCGACCCTTGCTACCCCTCCCATTTGGGAGGTTTGCATCTGGCCTCCGTGGAGCCAGTGTTGTTGCCGCTCGATCCCGAGGCGGGCTGGCGGCCGGATTTTGATGCCCTCAGCTCCGAGCAGTGGGATGACCTGAAGTTGATGGTGCTCGGCTTTCCCCACAACCCCACTGCCACCACGGGTCAGCAGGCCTGGGTGGATGAAGCGGCAGAACGGGCTGTGCGCCATGGCCTGGTACTGGCCCACGACAATCCCTACGTGGATCTTGCCCTCGATGGCGAGGCCCCGGCCCTGTTGCGCTCGCCCCACTGGCGCGACTGTGGCATTGAGTTTTTCTCCTTTTCCAAGGGCTGGTGTCTGGGCGGCTATCGGCTGGCCTTCGCCATCGGCGCCGAGTGGTTGATAAGCGCCTTGCGCCAGCTCAAGGGGGTGGTGGATTTCAACCAGTCCCTGGCCCTGCAAGCCGGAGCGATTGCGGCCCTCGAGCAGGCTCCGCACTGGCCTGAGCAGCTGCGCCAGGTTTATCGGCAGCGGCGCGATCGCATGGCCGACGCCTTAGAGGCGGTCGGCTGGCCGGTGCGGCGGCCCTCAATGGCGCTTTATCTGTGGTTGGAGTTGCCGCCGCAGGCGCGAGCCCGCAGCTGGGGCAGCGAAGAATTTTGCGCCGCCCTGCTCGAGGCCACCGGTGTGGCATTGACGCCTGGCAATGGCTTTGGGCCTGGGGGTGAGGGCTGGCTGCGCCTTGCCCTGGTTCAGCCGGTGGCTGAACTCGAGGCCGCTGCGGCCCGCATCGGCGCCTGGCTGGCCACCCTTTGAGCTGGCAGCTGCGTCGCCTGCAGGTGTGTGCCAGCACCGAGATCGAGCTTGATCGCTGGCTGGAGCAGCGTCAGGCCTCGGCCTTGCCGCAGGAGTGGCTGGCGGTGGCAGCTCGGCGCCAGCGCTTTGGCCACGGTCAGCAGGGGCGGCCCTGGTTGTCGCCGGCGGGCGGGCTCTGGCTAAGTGCGGCCATTCCCTGGGCCGGGGCTTTGCCTGGAACCGCCTCCTTGGGGCTGGCGGTGGCGGTGGGGCTGGCCCAGCAACTCGAGGCCCTCGGGCTTGCGGTGCAGCTCAAGTGGCCCAACGATCTTCTGGTGGGGGATCGCAAAATCGCGGGGCTGCTGCCCCGGTTGCGCCTGCGGGGCCAGCGGATCCGCGCTGCCCAGGTTGGGGTGGGTCTCAATGGTTGCAACCGGGTGCCGCCGGGTGCCCTTTCGGTGGCCGAGGCCCTTGGCTGCCGAAAGGGCCATCCCCAGGCGAGGCCAGAGCGCCTGCTGCCCAGGGTGCTTGCCGGCCTGGAGTGGGCCTCTGCCCATGCCAACCAGCCTTGCCAGGTGCGCGCTGCCGCCGAGGCCCGGCTGTGGCGCCCTAGGGCTGGCTGGCTGCACGACGGTGAGCTTTGGCAGGTGCTGGGTCTGCACGCCGATGGCCGCTTGCGCCTCGGCCGGCAGGGGCGAGAGCTGGACCTGCGCCGCCACTTCTAAGGCCGTTCCCGGCTACAGACCAAAGCAACCTGCATTTTTACAATTCAGCAATGCACGATCTCCAGCCACCGGGGCGGGCCCCTTTACCCCCTGCTGCCTCAAGCTCCAGGCGCCAGTGCCGGGCCCTGCTGGCGATGCTGCCCCTTGTCACGGCACCCCTGCTGGGAGTTGGCCTGGCCTGGGGGCAAGACCAGCTCAGCCCTGCTCCTTCACCTGCTGCCGCTGGAGCTACACCCCAGCCGGCCATCTCGATGCCGCCAGTGCCACCGCCAGTGCCCTTGGCCCAGCCGCTGCGTCCAGACCCCACCGCCCTGCCGAGTCGGCCGCCCGCCCGTTTTGACGCCTCCCTCGATGCGCTGGTGCGCGATGGGGTGGTGAGTCCGGTGGAGCGGGCCAGGATCCGTTCGGGCTCGGGCATGACCCCCGTCAATGTGCCGGCCCACCAGCAGGCTTGCAGCAGCGGCGCCCTGTCTCAGCAGGAGTGCAGCAGTGGCTTGGTGGTGCGTTGGCGCGGCCGTCTCAACAATGGCGTAGCTGGCGGCGTAGCCGGCGGCGGCGATAGCGGCGCTGAATCCTTTGGCCGCTTTGACGGTGAAGGCAGGCTTTTGCCGCCGCTCACGGTGCCGGTTTCGGCCTTGTTGGCCGGTGCCGGCGGTAGTTTCCGACTAGCCGATGTGTTCGGGGTGACGCCCCGTCCGGCGCCGATCGGTGGCAACGGCAACCGCCGGCTGCTGTTCCCTCTTATAGGCTCGGCGATCACCAGCAGCAACTTCGGCTATCGGCTGCACCCGCTTTTGGGCAGCTGGCTGATGCACGCCGGCCGAGATTTGGCGGCGCCGGAAGGCACGCCGGTGGTTTCAGCCCTTGGCGGCGTGGTGGTTAGCAGTGGACTGGCGGGTGGCTATGGCTTGGCGGTTGAGGTGGAACACGATCGGCCGCGGCGCCGCACCCTTTATGGCCACCTCAGCGAGCTTTACGTCAAGGAGGGCGACCGGGTGCGCCAGGGCGAGGTAATTGGTCGGGTAGGCAGCACCGGCCTCAGCACCGGCCCCCATCTCCACTTCGAGTTGCGGCTGCCCGGCGACGGCGGCTGGGTGGCAGTTGATCCCGGCGATCTCGACCCCGGCAAGGGTGCCGCCGGCAGTGATGCCATCGCCCTGTTGATGGGTCAGCTTTTGGAGAGGATGGAGCGGCCCCGTCCCGTTAGCTGAGAATCCGGCCGTCGCGGAACTGCACGATCTTCTCGGCCCTGGCAGCCACATCATCTTCGTGGGTCACCATCACAACGGTCATGCCGCCACGATGCAGGGCATCAAAAATGTCGAGCACCTCGGCGGTGGTTTGGGAATCCAGGGCGCCGGTGGGCTCGTCGGCCAGCAGAAGGGCGGGCTGGTTGATGATCGCCCTTGCGATGGCTACCCGTTGCTGTTGTCCGCCCGATAGCTGGTTCGGTTTGTTGTTTAGCCGCTGACCCAGCCCAACCCGCTCTAGGGCTTCTTGGGCCCGCTGGCGCCTCTGCGCTGCAGGCACGCCCGCATACACCATTGGCAACATCACGTTGTCGAGGGCGCTCAACTGAGGCAGTAGGTGGAACTGCTGAAAAACAAAACCCAGGTCTCGGTTGCGCAGGTCAGCGAGCTGGTCGTCACTGAGGCCTTCCACCGGGGTGTTGTTGAGCCGGTAGCTGCCGCTGGAGGGACGGTCTAAGCAGCCGAGAATATTCATGGCCGTGCTCTTGCCAGAGCCGGACGCTCCCATCACGGCTAGGTAATCGCCCCGGTTGACGGTGAGATCCACGTGGTCAAGGGCCCTTACGGCCATCTCGCCGCTGCCATAGACCTTGTCAACACCTTGAAGCTGGGCAACGGGGTCGCTCATGAAATAGCTGGTCCTAGCTCAACCAATCGCCTGAACGAGCATTGGCGTGCCGGTAACAGCCTGGCTAGCCCAGGTGAATAGGGGGTTGGAGAGGATTCCTCCCACGGCGGTGACAATCACGCAGCCGATCAAGGCGGTGCGCAGGGCGGGTAGGCCAGCTACAGACCAATTGATGGCCGGATAGGCCTTGACGACATCAGATGCCTCCTGGGGCTCCTTCACCACCATCATCTTGATCACCGAGATGTAGTAGTAGATCGACACCACAGAAGTGACCAGTCCCACCACCACCAGCAGGTATTGGTGATCTGCCCAGCCCGCGAAAAATAGGTAAATCTTGCCGAAGAAGCCCAGCATCGGCGGGATTCCTCCAAGGGAAAGCAGGCAGAGGCTCAAGCCCAGAGTGATAAGTGGATCCTTCTGATAAAGACCGGCGTAATCGGCGATGCGGTCGCTACCGGTACGCAGTGAAAACAGGATGATGCAGGCGAAAGCGCCCAGGTTCATGAACAGGTATGCCGCCATGTAAAGCACCATCGCGGCAAAGCCGTCTTCTGTGCCGCACACCAAGCCGATCATCACGAAGCCGGCCTGGCCAATGGAGCTGTAGGCCAACATCCGCTTCATTGAGGTTTGGGCCAGGGCCACCACGTTGCCGAGCACCATGCTCAGCACTGCCAGAACTGTGAAAAGCAGTTTCCATTGGGCATCAAAGCTCTCGAAGCAGCCCACAAGGATGCGCAGGGCCAGGGCAAAACCAGCTGCCTTCGAGCCAACTGAGAGGAAGGCAACCACCGGAGTAGGCGAGCCCTCGTATACGTCGGGGGTCCACTGGTGAAAGGGCACTGCGGCGATCTTGAAGGCCACCGTGGCCAGGACGAAAACCAGGGCTAGGGCGGTAACTGGCGAGGCGCTGGTGCGCAGGGCCAGGGCAACCGCATCAAGGCCCGTGGCACCGCCGGTGAGGCCATACAGGAGGGAGGCGCCATAGAGAAAAACAGCTGCCGCTGCCGAACCCACCAGCAGATATTTGAGAGCCGCCTCCGAGCTGCGGGCATCTCGCTTCATGTAGCCCGCCAGCAAATAGCTAGATACCGAGAGGGTTTCTAGCGACACGAAGATGGTTACTAAATCGGTGGCGCCACAAAGGAACATGGCCCCGAGGGTGGCCGCCAGCAGGATGCCGGCGTATTCGCCTACCGGCGTGCCGCTGCGCTCCACATAGCGCCAGCTCAGCAGCAGCGAAATCAAGGTGGAGGCCGCCACCACAGCCCGGAAGGCGATGGCCAAGTTGTCCGCCAGGAAGGAGCCCACGAAGGCGGGCTGCAGATCTGGGGTGTTCCACTGCAGGGCCAGCAACACCAGGGCGCTGCCCAGGCCGGCGTAGCAAATCGGTGGCACCCAGCGGCTAGCTGCCTTCTCGCCAGCGAGATCCACCAGCAAACAGGTGAGCAGAGCAATCAAAACCGCCGCTTCCGGGGCGATGGCGCCAGCGTTGAGCTGGAGATTCAATCCACCCGTTCCGGCACCACTGCCGATCGCATCGGCCACGGTGGAGAGGGCGCCCAGCAGGAACATCAGCGAGGGGACCGCGAGGTGGGAGCTGTGATGTGAGCGACTGTAGCTGCGCCTGGCTGTCAACTTGGGCGCTTGATGCGATAAAGAGGGAAGCGGTAAGGCGCTGGTCTGTGGGTCACACCCTGGTCATTGTTGAAAGTCCGACGAAGGCCCGCACCATCCGCGGCTTCCTTCCTAAGGACTTCAAGGTGGAAGCCTCGATGGGGCATGTCCGCGACTTGCCAAATAACGCCAGTGAGATTCCAGCGGCTCACAAAGGGGAGAAGTGGGCCAACCTCGGCGTGAACACCGCCGCCAACTTCGAGCCCCTTTACGTGGTGCCGAAGGATAAGAAAAAGGTGGTCAAAGAGCTCAAGGACGCCCTTAAGGGCGCCGATCAGCTGCTGCTGGCCACGGACGAAGATCGGGAGGGGGAATCGATCAGTTGGCATCTGCTGCAGCTGCTCAGCCCCAAGGTGCCGGTGAAGCGCATGGTGTTTCACGAGATCACCAAAGAGGCCATCAGCCGGGCTCTCGCGGACACCCGCGACCTTGATATGGAGCTGGTGCACGCCCAGGAAACTAGGCGCATCCTCGATCGGCTGGTGGGTTACACCCTTTCGCCGCTGCTGTGGAAAAAGGTGGCGTGGGGGTTGAGCGCCGGCCGCGTTCAATCGGTGGCAGTGCGCTTGCTCGTGCAGCGCGAGCGAGCCCGCCGGGCCTTCCGCAGCGGCAGCTACTGGGACCTCAAGGCCCGGCTTGAGCAGGGCGAAGCTGGCTTTGAGGCCAAGCTCAGCCACCTAAAGGGTGAGCGCATCGCCGGAGGCTCCGACTTCGACGAGAGCACCGGAGCCCTCAAGGCCAGCAGCAAGGTGAGGCTGCTGAGTGAGGCCGAGGCCCGCCAGCTCCAGGCCCAGGTGCAAGCCAACCCCTGGCAGGTGTCTTCCGTGGAGGAGAAGCCCACGGTGCGTAAGCCCGTGCCGCCCTTCACTACCAGCACCCTGCAGCAGGAGGCCAACCGCAAGCTGCGGCTCTCGGCCCGGGAAACCATGCGCACGGCCCAGGGCCTCTATGAGCGCGGTTTCATTACTTATATGCGCACCGACTCGGTGCACCTCAGCGACCAGGCGATCAATGCCGCCCGCAGCTGCGTAAGCGATAAGTACGGCAAGGACTACCTCAGCCCAAGCCCCCGCCAGTTTTCCACTAAAGCCCGCAACGCTCAGGAGGCCCACGAGGCGATTCGCCCTGCCGGCGAGGCGTTCCGCACTCCCAACGGCACGGGGCTTGATGGCAAGGATCTGGCCCTCTATGAGCTGATCTGGAAGCGCACCGTGGCCAGCCAGATGGCCGATGCCCGGCTCACCATGCTCGCG
Source organism: uncultured Cyanobium sp. (assembly GCA_964551845.1). Lineage (GTDB taxonomy): Bacteria > Cyanobacteriota > Cyanobacteriia > PCC-6307 > Cyanobiaceae > Cyanobium_A. Next base: position 1,976 of record CAZKER010000156.1, on the reverse strand, counting down.
GTGGAATTGCAGGCCGATGGAGGCACCTTGGGCCCAGCCCAGTTCCGGGCCTCCGGCAAGCGCATCGACTTCGCCGGTTTCTTTCGCGCCTACGTTGAGGGCAGCGACGATCCCGACGCGGCGCTCGAGGGTCAGGAGCTGCTGCTGCCGGCCCTGAAGGTGGGTGACAGCCCCGCCTGCAAGGCCGTGGAGGCTCTCGGCCACCAAACCCAGCCCCCCGCTCGCTACAGCGAGGCGGCTCTGGTGAAGATGCTCGAGAAAGAGGGCATCGGGCGCCCTTCCACCTATGCCTCAATCATCGGCACGATCGTCGATCGCGGCTACGCCACCCTCGCCAACAACGCTCTGACCCCCAGCTTCACGGCCTTTGCGGTGACAGCTCTGCTGGAGGAGCACTTTCCGGATCTGGTGGACACCAGTTTCACGGCCCGGATGGAGAACACCCTCGATGAGATCTCCCACGGTCAGGTGCAGTGGCTGCCCTATCTGGAGAGCTTTTACAAGGGAGAAAAGGGCCTGGAAACCCAGGTGCAGCAGCGGGAGGGCGACATTGACCCCGGAGTGTCCCGCACTGTCGAGCTGGAGGGGCTGCCCTGCGTGGTGCGCATCGGCCGCTTCGGTGCCTACCTGGAAACAAAGCGCGTCGCCGACGACGGCACCGAGGAGCTGCTCAAGGCCACGCTGCCCCAGGAGATCACCCCTGCCGATCTCGATGCCGACAAAGCTGAACTCATTTTGCGGCAGAAGGCTGATGGGCCTGAGTCGCTTGGGGATGACCCGGAAAGCGGTGAGCAGGTGTACCTGCTGTTTGGCCAATACGGCCCCTACGTGCAGCGGGGCCAGGTGAGTGACGAGAACCCCAAGCCGAAGCGAGCTTCGCTGCCCAAAGGCGCCAAGCCAGAAGAGCTGACCCTGGAGGACGCCCTTGCCCTGTTGCGACTCCCCCGCCAGCTGGGGGACCACCCCGAGGGCGGCCGGGTAGAGGCGGGCTTGGGTCGCTTTGGTCCTTACGTTGTGCACCACAAGGGCAAAGGCGAGAAGGATTACCGCTCTCTCAAGGCCGAGGACGACGTACTGGTGGTGGGTCTGGACCGAGCACTGGAGCTGTTTGCCATGCCCAAGAAGGGCCGCGGCGGACGCACGGCCCTCAAGGACATTGGCGTCCCTGAGGGCGATGATGAAGCGATCCAACTGTTTGACGGTCCCTACGGCCTCTACGTCAAGCAGGGCAAGGTGAATGCTTCGCTGCCGGAGGGCACCACCGCAGACACCATCACTCTGGAGCAGGCGGTTGAGCTGCTGGCCGCTAAGGCAGCTACCGGCAAGGCCAAAGGCCGTAAGCCTGCGGCAGGTGCGGCCAGCAAAGCGGCTGCGAAAAAGCCAGCTGCCAAAAAGCCGGCCGCCAAGTCCGCTGCCCCCAAGGCCCCCACTACCACCAAGACCGGTCGCCTGCGGGCCAGCTCGGTTCGCGTGATCCGGGCGGCCGACAACTGATGGCCCCCGTGGCCTGGGGGCCCCTGCGGTCGGGGTTGGCGTTGGTCGGTTGCGGCCTGGCGTTGGCAGGCTGCAGCGGCACCCGCTTGGGCGACCAGCTGGCCCGCAGCTTCTCAGCGCCCCAGGCCCAGCCGGCCCCGGCACCCCAGCCGCCCTCACCCCCCACAAAGCCAGCTGCTCCCCCTGCCGCCCTCAATCCCGCCTCAAAAAAGGCTGAACCCAAACCCGTAGAAGCAAAGCCGGCAGCAGCCAACCCCAGCAAGCCAGCCCCTTATCGCATCACGATCCAGCTGCCCTCCGCCGATCCCGCTGCCCCGGCTGAAGCTGTCACCCAAGCATTGCGGGCGGCGGGGGTGAGTTTTGAGGTGGAGATGATCGAGCGGGTCGGAGCCGCTGCCACGCCGGCGCCAGCCCCCACGGTGACGCCGGCGCCGGCACCGCGCTGATGTCTTCCCGGCGCCAACTCAACCGCGGCCAGGCCC
>CAZKER010000155.1:0-31881 GCA_964551845.1 uncultured Cyanobium sp. | reverse complement strand
ATCTTGCCCGGGTCCACGGTGCGACTGGCAGCCTTGCGTCGCCGTCGCACGTAGCCGCTGGCAGCCAGGGCGTGCTGGCCAAAGAACTCCCGGTCGGTGATCAGCACCAGCCGCCAGGCCGGTAGCTGCAGCCCTTCTAGCTCGGCGGTGCCCTTGGTTTTTAGGGCCACCGGCGTGGTCTGCTCCACCAGTCGGTCGATGGCTGGAAAGTCGGCGGGATTGGGCACGAAGCGGGTGACGCAGTCGTGCTCTTCCAGCAGGGCGACCGCTCGGCTGGGCTGGGCCGACAGCAGCCACACCGTGGCCTTCTCGGCCACGAAGCCCTTAACCAAGCCGGCCAGCTTGCCGAAGGCGTTGGGGTAGGCCTGCACCGAGCGGGAGGCCAGGTCAAAGCTGTTGGGGTGCTGGTCGGTTTCGTGCAGTTCGGCTAGATCGAAACCGGCAAATACCTCCGCCTGCTCCAGGGCGTCCGCCGCTGGGCGGTGTAGGAGCGGCGGCAGGATGGTTTGCGCCGCGGTGCTGTTCAGTTCCAGTTCGTTCACCACGTCGGCGTAGTGGTCGCAGGCATGGTCAAACCACTGCTGGCCATGGGAGAGGCAGTGGCGCCGCTCATCGATGGCGATCAGGGTGTGGGCCGGCAAATAATCCAGCAGGGATGCCGGCTGCTGCCAAGCCAGGCCCATCAGCCGCCGCATACCCTCCGGGGTGCCACCCTCCAGCAGCTGTTCGAGGTCCTCTGGGCTGAGCAGGCGCTCGAGACCATCCGGCATCAACTCCCGCAGTGCATCGGCGATTAGGGGGCCGTAGCCGGTGGGTGTGAGCCGGACCACCTCAATGGCGTCGAGGGAGCGTTGGGAGGCGGGATCGAATTCCCGCAGTTTCTCCAGCTCCTCGCCAAACAGCTCCAGGCGCACGGGCAGCTCTGCACTCACCGGAAACACATCAACAATGTCGCCGCGACGGCTCCAGCTGCCCTCCTGTTCAATGGTGGGCACCCGTTCGTAGCCAAGCCGGGTGAGGGTGGTTGCGAGCTGCTCAAGATCGATCGTGTCGCCCTTGCGCAGGCTCAGGCACTGGGCCTTAAGGGTTTCGGGGGGGGGCAGGTGAGGCTGCAGGGCCCTCTCGGTGGCCACGATTGCCAGCCGGCGGGGGGCATCCAGCAGTTCGCTGAGCACCTGCAACTGGCCCCAGGTGATTTCGCTGGTGGGGTCAAAGGGCTCGTAGGGGCTGCCCTCGCTGGTGGGGTAGAGCTGGCAGCTGTTCCAGCCCATCAACTCCAGCAGCGCCGCCCAGCGGCCCGCTTCCTCCAAGGTGGGAACCAGCACCAGCAAGGGCGCTCCGGCTGCCCCGGCAAGGGCGCTGCTCACCAGAGCCCGCGCGCTGCGCCCGGCCCCACTCAGCCGCAGGCGGTCGGCCCGCTGTAGGCGCAGCAAAACCTCGCCGGTGAGGGGCACCTGCTGCAGCTGGCGCACCAAGGCGGTGAGGGGCATGGGGTCAGCGAATCTCAGAAGGCTCCGATCTTCGCAACCTGCACCAGAGTGGTGTTGCTTGCTCCCAATTTCTGGTTCGACTTCACTGCCTGTTCAGCACCAACCGGCCGTTCAGCACCAACCGGCTGGGTAAGGCGCCAGCCCTGCTGGCGCTGGGCGGCTTGCTGGTGCTGCTGGGGGCCTGCTTGGCGAGCGTGCCTGTGCGGCCGACCGCCCAAGCGGCAGGTCTGCCCGCAGAACAAGAAGCTGCCTTGCTGCAGCAATTGGCCGTCGCGGATCGGCAGTGGCAGCCGCGGGCCGAAACCCTGCCTAGCGGTGCGGTTCGTTACCACTACCGCCGCCGGGTCAACGAACCCAAGCTCTCGGTGGCAGAGCTTCGGGCCCTGATCGCCAACCCGCCCAGCTTCGGGGCCGAACGCCTGGCGATCGGGGAGCTGCTCACGGTGCTGACCAAGGCAGGGGTGCGTCTGGAGCTTGGCCAGCCACGTAAGGCGGGGGCGGCGGGGGAATGGGACCCGGCAGCTCGCACCTTGCGCATCCAACCCCGGGTGGTGACTAAAGGAAGTGTCGAGTTTGCCCGGGTGCTCAACCACGAAGCAATCCACGTTGCCCAGAGCTGCAGTAACCGGGGACTGCGATCCAGCCCCCGCCCTCTGGGTCTGCCCACCGCCCTGCCCACCGCCCTAAAGGGTGTGCTCAACGAATCCGTTTACAGCAAGGCAACGGAGCGGGAACGGCAACTGGAGCGAGAGGCCTATGCCAACCAGACCCGGCTCAGCCTGGGGGCCCAGTTGGTGCGTAGCCATTGCTGATTTCGAGTGTCGTTCCTCTTTCAAGGGGAATTGCCCTGGCGTCTCAATTACCGGCCAACCATTCACTCTCCAACAACATGTTGAATTGCAGTAGTTGAGTGTCGCTGAGCAGTTGGCGGCTGGCTAAAGCGAAGTGCTGCTCCAGGAAGGCCCGTCCCTGGCCAGGATCCCAATTTAATTGGCCGAGCAACTCATCGCACTGACTGAGCAGTTCCCGCCGCCTTAGGGGGGGTGGCGCGCTGGCGGGATCGCTGCCATCAGCAAAGCCCTCCAGCGCCTGTAGGTAGGCCAACAGGTCCCCGTAGTTGGTTAGGCGGTTGCGGTTGGGGTGGCCGAATACCCGCTCTAGGTAGACGGCCTCTTGCTCGCGATTCCAGTCGAGCCGCTGCAGCTGCAGATCCAGACGGGCCAATTCGCTGCTCCAATCCTCCGGATCGGCCGTGGGTTCTTCGATTTCCTTTGCTGGAGGGGAGCTAGGTGCAGCTGGGCGCTCGGGTTGGGGTTTGGGCTGAACCTGGGGATTCGGGACAACCTTGACGGGCGTAGGCGTAGGTGTTGGCGTCGGGGGTTGGGGTGAAGCAGGCTGGAGTGGAGCTTGCAGGCGCTCCCCGAGGCGCTGGCGGGCCTGGTCCTCTGCGGCTTCGGCGGTTGACGCCTCGCCCAGAGCACCGTCGATGACCTGGCCGCTACGCCTTACCTGCACTAGCACCACGCGGCTGCCGGCTTCGGCATGGAGCAGCTGCACGTCGAACTGCAGATCGGCCAACTGGTGCTCCAACCTGACTTTCTAGAGTGAAGCCCATCCTGACCCGCTGCAGCCCGTGGAAGCGGAGTCGATCCAATCCCTCACCCCCCTGCTGAACCAGGCAGACCAGTGGCGTGAGGTCCTGTTGCTGCTGCCCTTGTTGGTGGCCTTGGAAGCGGTCCTTTCCGCCGACAACGCCATTGCCCTGGCGGCGATAGCCCGGGGCCTCGAGGATCCGGCTCGTCAGCGCCAGGCCCTCAACCTCGGCCTGGCTCTGGCCCTGGTGTTTCGGCTTGGTTTGATCGTGGCGGCCCGCTGGGTACTCAATTTCTGGCCGCTGCAACTGGCGGCGGCGGCCTATTTGCTCTGGCTCTGTGGCAGTCACCTTCTGCTGGTGTGGTCTGAGCCTGGAGAGGGAGCCGGAGAGGCTGGTGCTGCCGGTGGCGCTGCCGCCCTTGACCTAGAGGGAGCTGAGAAGCACGGCTCGCTGCACCACGCCGGGCTGGGCTCAATCGTGGCAACCCTGGCCCTGACTGATCTGGCCTTTTCGCTTGACAGCGTTGCTGCGGCGGTGGCGGTGAGTGATCGGCTGGTGCTGGTGATGGCCGGTGGGGTGATCGGCGTTATTGCCCTGCGTCTTACTGCAGAACTTTTCATTCGTTGGCTTGAGATCTACCAGCACCTGGAAACGGCCGGCTACCTGGCGGTGGGCTTGGTGGGCATCCGCCTGCTGCTGCGCCTCGCCCTGCCCCAGGTGGTGCCGCCGGAGTGGTTGCTGCTGGTGCTGGTGGCAGCGCTGTTTGCCTGGGGCTTCTCGGTGCGTAATCCCCTGGCGCCGCCGCCGCTTGAGCCATGAGGGTGGAGCTGCGCCAGATCGGCAGCGACCGACTGCTCGATGCCCTCGAGGTGCCAGAGCTGGCTGAGGTCCCCTACCCCGGCCGCTGGCTTGAGACCGGCGGCCGCAGCTTCTTTGTGCTGCAGCGGCGCCACCGCTACCAATTGCGCAATGGCCGTTACGAACTTGCCAGCGTGGCTCTGCAGGTGAAGGTCCAGCGCCAGCCCGCCGATGCCCGCTGGTGGCGCAACCAGTGGGTTATCGGTGATCCCAGTTGCCGTTTCAACGCCCGCAGCCCGCTGCTGCGCTGTGCCGTGCTGCCAGATGGCCCCTGCGAGCGTTGTAGCCACTTCGCCGGTCCCTAGGGTGGAGGATCACGCGATACCTGCAATCCGTCAGCCCTCCCCACGATCCGGCACCGCTATTGCCGATTCCAGTCCCGCGGCGATGGTCGCTGATGCGCCCAGCACCAGCTCTCTTGAGCTGGTCGATTTTGCATCGTTTGGACTGGGCGAGCCGATCCTGAAGGCGGTTACCGAAAAGGGGTACACCAAGCCCTCACCGATCCAGGGCCAGTGCATCCCGGCGGTATTGGCAGGCCACGACGTGATGGCGGCGGCCCAGACCGGCACGGGCAAGACGGCCGGTTTCACCTTGCCGATGCTGGAGCGGTTGCGCCACGGCCCCCACGCCCGCGCTGGCATTGTGCGCTCGCTGGTTCTCACCCCCACCCGCGAGCTGGCCGCCCAGGTGGGCGAGAGCGTGAGGGCCTACGGCCGCTACCTCGATCTGCGCAGCGACGTGGTTTTCGGCGGGGTCAAGGTGAATCCCCAAATATCCAGATTGCAGCGGGGCACTGACGTTCTGGTGGCCACCCCCGGGCGGCTGATGGACCTCTACCAGCAGAAGGCCCTGCGGCTCGACCGGGTTGAGATCCTGGTGCTCGATGAGGCCGACCGGATGCTGGATATGGGCTTCATCCGGGATATCCAAAAGATCCTGGCCCTGCTGCCTGCTAAGCGCCAAAACCTGCTGTTTTCGGCCACCTTCTCAGGCGACATCCGTCGCCTGGCCACCGGACTGCTGCACAACCCGGTGCAGCTCCAGGCCACCCCCGAGAACCGCACCGCCCCCACGGTTGAGCACCTGCTGCATCCCTGCGACATGGATCGCAAGGGCGATCTTCTCAGCCATCTGATCAGCAGCAACAACTGGCAGCAGGTGCTGGTGTTTTCCCGGACCAAACATGGCGCTAACCGCATGGCCGAGCGACTTACCCGGGAGGGAATGTCGGCATCGGCTATCCATGGCAACAAAAGCCAAGGAGCCCGCACCCGGGCCCTGGCCGATTTCAAGGCTGGTTCTTTACGGGTGCTGGTGGCCACTGACCTGGCGGCCCGGGGTATCGACATTCACCAGTTGCCCCATGTGGTCAACCTGGATCTGCCCAACCAGGCCGAGGACTATGTGCACCGGATCGGCCGCACCGGCCGGGCAGGCCATAACGGCCATGCAATTTCCCTGGTGGCGGCAGAGGAGAGCGAGCTGCTGCGGGCCATTGAACGCATGATCGGCACCCGTTTGCCACGGCAAGAGGTGCCGGGCTTTGAGCCCAAGGTGCTCTCAGCTCCACCACTGGATCTCAGCGGTGGTAGGGGCAAGGGCAGGGGCGGTCCTCGCCGGAGTGGGCAGGCCGCAGGGCCCGCCCGCGGCGGCAGCGATGGGGGCCGCCGCGGTCGCTATGGCTCTGGGCGCTGATCCGCCCCAATCTGATCAATCAAGCCCTAACGGCAGCAATCGACACACCGGCTTCGGGGGGTCTCGGCTCCTATGTAACAGTTAGGTTTTTCTATCTATGCCCTACGAGCCCGGATCTCCTGAGTGCCGCGTCCTGATCGACTGCAAGGTTCAGATTGAGTCGATGTTGCTGGCCTTGGGTCGCATCGACAACAGCCAGCACATCCGCGACCAGCTGCTGTCTGTGCATAACCAACTCGAAGGTCTGCACGCCATCCACCGCAAGGTGGTTGCACCCCCTCAGGCTTCTGGCGAACTCTGAAGATCAACCCGCCGCCTGGGATGCCATGAGCGCTGGCCGGGGTCGCTACTCGGCGGCGCTGGTGGGGTTGCTGCTCGTGGCTGACACAGAAGGTAAGTTGGCTTTTACGCCTCGAAATCAAGTTGTGGCTGCGGTAGTCGTCGCTGGCCCTAAATAATCCCCTGGTACGCAGCCCAATTGCTGCAGCAGGCTCTGGCCCTGGGCTGGGGCCTTGCCCTCAAGTTGGGCTGCTCTCACCAGCACTGGGCAGCCAGCAGTTGCTACCACCAGTCCCGCCTCGGCAGCAATCGCTAACACGGTTCCGGGGGCAGATGTGGCTGGGGGCTCGAGGGCAATCCCGTCAGGCGCTGCCAACAAGCAGCGAGCCTCCGGGCTCAGTTGACTAGCGAGCCTGGCGACCAGAGGTTCGGTGGCTAGAAGTTTCAGCCGTTTGCCCTGCCACTGGGTGAGGGTGCCGGGGTACAGCCCCATTACCCGACGATGAATTTCCAGGGCCGACTGGTTCCAGTCGACCAGCAAGTCGTCTTTGGTGAGCATGCGGGCGTAGCTGAGGCCCACTTCTCCCTGGGCACGAACCCCCAGCCGGGCCAGCCGTTCGGTTTCCGGTCCCGTTCCGGCGGCTTCGATGCGCGGCAGGGCTTCTACCAGTAGCTCGGCGCTGAGCTGGGCCAGCCGCTGCCCCAGTTGCTGGGCGTTCTCCAGCAGGCCAATGGAGATGGAGCGCTCCAGCAACACTGGCCCGGTGTCCAGGCCCTCCTCCATGGCCATGATCCCTACGCCAGTGCTGCTGTCACCCTCCAATAGGCACCACTGGATCGGTCCGGCGCCACGCCAGCGGGGCAGCAGGGAGCCGTGGGCGTTCCAGCAGCCGAGTGGGGGCTGGTTGAGTACTGCTGGCGGCAGGATCTGGCCGAACGCCACCACAACGGACACATCGGGCCCCAGGTCAGCGAGTTGCTGCTGGCAGCGCTCGTCGCGGCGGATGCGCTCCGGCGTAAACACAGGCAGCCCCAGTTCCAGGGCCCGGGCCTTGATGGAGCTCGGCTGCAGCTCCTTGCCCCGCCCCCGCCGGCGATCTGGCTGGGTGACCACCCCCACCAATTGATGGCCAGCCTCTACCAGCGCCTCAAGGCTTGGCACCGCGTAGGTAGGAGTGCCCCAAAAGAGGATCTTCAAGGCGAGGCCTTCAAAGTGATGCCCTCAAAATGATGTCCTCAAGGACAGGTCTTCACGCTTCGCCGGTGATTGATAGCCCTTCCACCCAGACGTAGGGGCAGAGACCATCCGGGGTGATTTTAGCCAGCCCTTCAAAGCCCAAAATCGCTTGCAACAAGGTGCGGATGTCGCCCGCAACGGTTGCCGCTTCAATCGAGCGGCTGCCACCAGCTTGAACCAACCAGCCATCAAAGGGCAGGGAAAAGGAGCCCTGGCTGGCTTTTACTCCGGCATGCAGGGCCGACAGGGAGTCGATCACCACAATCGGGCCGGAATGGTTGAATCTGTCTAGGCCCTGCTGGCCGCCGCTGCTGCCGGGGGTGGCACCGATCTCGAACCAATCGGCCCCAACCGACACCTTGGCTCCCATGCCGGCATGGCCGGTGGGCGCTACCCCAAACGCTCGTGCCGTGGCCTCCGAGTGCAGGAAGTTTTTCAGCACGCCGCCATCAACTAGGTGAAGTGGCGTGGTGGGGGTACCTTCGCCGTCAAAGGCGGAGGCGCCAACGTTGCCGGGGTGGAGGCCGTTGTCGCGGATGCTCAGGAAGGGCACCGCCACGCTGTCGCCGAGGGAGTCGCGGTGGCTGAGGCTCACCCCATCAAGCACGGCCCGGGCATTGAACAGGCTGCTGAAGGCCCCGATTAGGTCGAGGAAGGCTTCCGGGCTGAAGACACACGTGTAGTGACCGGTTTCGATCGGCGCATAGTCGAGGTGTGAAATCGTGCGCTCGGCTGCTTCTTCGATGCAGCCGGCGATATCGAGCTCGGAGGTGCCGTAGGCCAGGCGCACGGCGCCAGAACTGCGCGGTTTGCGACCAGCTTCCTCCGCTCTGGCGTAGAGGTAGAGGCTGGCGGTGGTCAGGGTCTGGTGGCGGCAGGCCCCCTCGCTGTTGAGGTAGAGGCGCTCGCTACTGCGTTGGGCCAGGCCGTTGTAAGGCACGGTGCTGATTGCCACATGGCGATCAAGCAGTTGCCGCTCGGCCTGCTTAAGGGTGTCTAGCAGGGTGAGGATCGGCTGTGGTTCATGCAGCGGCTGCTCTAGCGGGGTCAGGGGAGCGGTTGCCAGGGGCGAGAACGCCGGCGTCTCCTCCGCATTGCCAAAGGCGCTGGCGTCGCGGGCGCCGGTTAGGGCCCGGGCTAGGCCGGAATCGCTGAGGTCTGAGGTGCTGGTGATGCCAACTAGGCCATCCCTATTCCACACTCGCAAAGTGATGGCGCTGCGCTGGGCACCTTTCATCTGTTTGGCCTCGCCGCGGTCCACCTGCACGGAGGTGTCGGTGCTGCAGGAAGCTCCGAGATCCCACTGCTGGATGCCGGCGCCTTGGGCGAGTTGCTGTAGCCGGCCGCTGAGGGCCTCGGCGTTCAGGGTCTGGATGGGGGGCGGGGTCATGGTCAGCGTCCTCCCACGGTGATCGAATCCACCTTGATGTGGGGCTGGCCGACGGTCACGAAGATGCTGCCGCTCACAGAGCCACAGAATCCGGCTGCCAGTTCAAGGTCGTTGGCGCACATCGAAATGCGGGGCATCACCTCCTTGGCTTCGCCAATCAGGGTGGCCCCCTTCACCGGCTTGGTGAGCTGGCCATTTTCGATTAGGTAGCCCTCTTCCACGGCGAAGTTGAACTGGCCGGTGGGGCCGACGCTGCCGCCACCCATCGACTTGCAATAAAGGCCCTTGTCGACGGATCCGATCAGCTGCTCGGGGGTGTGGGGTCCTGCTGCGATGAAGGTGTTGCGCATGCGACTGGCGGCAGCAAATGTGTGGCCCTGGCGCCGGCCGCTGCCGGTGCGGCCATGGCCAGTGCGCAGCTCGCCGGCGCGATCGCTGAGGAAACGCTTGAGAACTCCGTTTTCGATCAGCACCGTGCGCTGGGGCTCCATGCCTTCGTCGTCCATCGAAAGGGAGCCGAAGGCGCCGTCGCTGAGGCCTTCATCAATGGCCGTGACGGCCTCGTGGGCAATGGTCTGGCCGACCATTTCGGCAAAGGGGGTAGTGCCACGCTCCACCTGGGTTGTCTCCAGCAGGTGGCCGCAAGCCTCATGAAAAATCACGCCGCCGAAACGATTGGCCAGCACTGCTGGCATCTGGCCTGCTTCTACGTATTCGGCGTAGAGCATGGTGCCCACACTTGAGCACACCTCCTGGGCGGCGGCGTCAGCGTCCCATCGGCGTAGGTCATCTGGGCGGTCGGAGGTGCCGTAGCGACGGCCCAAGCCGGCGCGATGGTCTCCGTCGGCGGCCAGCACGTTCAAACCCAGGGACTGGTGCAGGCGGATGTCGCGGGCAAAGGTGCCGTCGCTGGCGGCCACCAGCACCGACTGCCAGTCGCGGGAGTAGCTGCCGCGTCGTGCCTGTAAATGGCTGCCGTGGTGGTCGAGGCGGGAGGTGCCCTCCAGCAGTTTCAAGGTCGCTTCTGCCAGGGAGGGGCAGCGATCCAGCCAATCGATCTTGGTGGCGGCGAAATCGCGCATCACCTGCAGGCCTTCGAAGTTGTTAGAGGCGGTGCTGGTGCGGATCAAACCGAGCATGCCGAGGGCCTGCTCAAGCGCCTGCAGCAGGCCCCTGTCGCTGAGGTCGTTGGTGCTGACAAAACCATCTCGATCGCCCAGGAATACCCGGATGCCCGCGCCCATGCCAAAGGCGGGGCTGACGTTGGTGATGGTGTCCTGTTCTGCCAATACCCCGAGGTGGTCGGTGCGCTCTAGGAAAATCTCCACAAGATCAGCACCCGCTGCCCGCCCGCTCGCCAGCAGTCCTTCAAGCCGCAGCATCCAGCTTTGATCAAATGCATCTGCCATCGCACCTACCGGCTGGTTTGCAGCCGACTGGAGGACAACCGGTTTGGAGGCAACCAAAAGAAATCTGCGAAGGGGAGAAGTTGCGGAAGATTGGGGCTAGAAAATTGGGCCTGACTTACTAGTTGCTCAGCGCACTGAGGGCTGAAACTGCTCGCTGCGGATCGCTGGTGTGAAGTAGAGCTTGGCCATCTCTGCACCATTGGCAACCCAATAAGGCAGCTTGCGCAGCACCTTGATAGGTGCGGGAGCGGAACTTTCATCGGCCTCGCTGAGCTTGGCGTTATTACTGATGACGCGTTCAAGGCGTGTGTAGAACTTGGGATGATCAACATCCAGCACCACGGGAAACACTCGGGCCGAGGTTTCGTTGGTTTTGGCAATCACAACTTTGTCGTATTCGCGCGCATCAAGCCCTAGGGCTTCGTAGAACTCCTTGCGGGCTACGTCGCGCACGTACATGGTTGCAAACACTGCAAGCAGGAAGAAACGGCACCAAAGCCGGGCGGTGAAACCGCGCACGGTGTCGGGCTGAGCCTTCATTAGGGCGTCGAAGAAGTCGCCGTGACGATTTTCATCTTGGCACCAGTTTTCGAAGAAGTTGAAGATCGGGAAGATCTTGCTTTCAGGATGCTGCTCTAGATGGCGGTAGATCGCGATGTAGCGCCAGTAGCCAATCTTCTCGCTTAGATAGGTCGCGTAGAAGATGAATTTGGGTTTAAAGAATGTATAAGACTTGCTGGCGGTCAGGAAGCCCAAGTCCAGCTGAAGTCCGAAATCGCCCATGGCTTTGTTGAGGAAGCCGGCATGGCGGGCCTCATCGCGGGCCATGTGGGCAAAGCACTCGGCAAGGAGGGGATTCTTGGTTTTGATGCGGCGGCTGAGCTCCTTGTAAAGCAGGAAGCCGGAGAACTCGGAGGTGCAGCTCTGCTCAAGAAACTCGATGAAAACCTTGCGGGTTTGCGGATCCAGCTTCTCGGCTGCCCCTTCAAACTCGCCGTTACGCACGAAATGGTGGCGGTTGTAGTCCTTGCGGAACTCCTCGCAGATGGCCTCCAGCTCCACTTCATTGGGCCGCAGATCCATCGCCGCCATGGCGTCGAAATCGGTTGTGTAGAAGCGCGGCGTCAGGATCGTGTCCTTAGCTGGATCCTTAATGGCCGGCGCATCTGGCGAGCCCACCGAAGCTTGAGTGGGGCTAGTGGTTGCGCTGGCAGTAGCGGCGGGAGGCACCATCGAGGCTTGTGACTTACTGCAGTGCCTGCATCGTAGAGGGAGTGGCCGTCAGTTCGGGCCGAGCCATTTCTGACCGTTGAGCCGCGACACGAGCCGCGACACCAGCAGCGCCAGGCTCATCTTCTTCTCGTCGATCAAAAATGACTCCAGCAGGCTGGGCTGGCTGCCAGCCTCGGCCAAAGCCACGGTTTTGGCTGAATTGATGTCTGGTTTGGTGAAGCACAGCCAGAAGCGCCGCTTACCCGGCAGCTCCCCCTGAACCATCCAGCAATCCGACCCCACCACGGGCATGGCTCCATGTACGAAAGCCAGTTCGGCCGCAGCTCCTCCGTACCCCTGGATCTCCTTGGCCAGCGCCGGGATAAGTAGCTGAGGCACAAAGCTCTCAAACGGCTGCTCTTCCGGTGCAGGCGGTTTGGCCTTTGTGGGCTGATCTTTGGCAGCTGGCTGGGCGGATTCGCTCACCGGTGCAGGCCCCTTTCGGCATCGACCTTGACTCTACGCAGGCTGTCCGTCGCTGGGGTCGCCCTTTAGCTCGCTCACCAGTCGTCGCTGGTGGGGCTGTTCCAGCCATCACCCACGGCAGCAGCCTGGGCCACCACCGGTTCGCTTGGTGGCGCTTCGCTACGGCCTTTGCGAATCACCCGGAAAGGCACGGCCACGGTTGGGGATGGCTCGCCAGGGGGGCGGGGCGGCCCAGCGGCTGCTCGAGGCGCTTGCGCTGCTGGCTCGCTCCGGTTTTGCTGTAGAGAATCCCCCCAGGCCGCTTCGGGGGCACTGGCGCCGCGGTGCACCTGACGGCGCAGGCTGATCGGCCCGGTGCGCAGGGCTAGGGCGGCTCCGGCGGCGCTCAGCCCGGCGCCACCGCCGGCGGCCAGGGCAATCCAGACACCGATAGGCAGGGACGGAGTGGTCCACACCAGCAGACGCAGGGTCAGGTTGGGACGGGGGTTGAGGGCGCCCACCAGCAGCACCAGCAGCAGGGGGGCCAGCAGGGGGAACAGCAGCAGGCGTTGCAGCAGGGCCAACTAGGGAGAAGGTGCATCGAGGCACGGGGCCTCTGGGGATCCTGGCTGGTGCGGCGGTCCCTGCCAACGGCGCAGGTTGCCGAGTTCGAAGCCAAGCACGTCAAATACCCGGATCACCAGGAAATCGACCATGTCGTCGATCGATTGGGGTTGGTGATACCAGGCCGGCACGGGGGGGGCGATGCGAGCACCAGCTTCTGCCAGGGCCGTGAGGTTGCGAAGGTGCACCAGGCTCCAGGGGGTTTCCCGGGGGCAGATCACCAGGGGGCGCCCCTCCTTGAGGTGAACATCTGCGGCACGCTCCACCAGGTCCAGAGCTACCCCCGAGGCGATGCGCCCCACGGTACCCATTGAGGCCGGCAGGATCACCATGCCGCGGGTTTTAAAGCTGCCACTGGCAATGCCAGCGGCCTGGTCGTTCCAGCGGTGGCAGCGCAGCTGTCCGGAGCTGACACCGGTGCGTTCCCGCCAAAAGGCTTCCTGGGCCTCAGGTTCTGAGGGCACCCTCAGACCCAGTTCGGCCTGCCAGACGCCAATGGCTCCCCGCGAGGTAACCAGCTCCACCGCTTCGTCCGCTTCCAGCAGCAGCTGTAAGGCACGTTGGGCCAAGGGCTGGGCTGATGCCCCAGAAACGGCAAGCACTACCGGCGCGGATCGGGAGCCATTACTGGAGGCCCGAACCATGGCTCAGACCTCGCTTAGCACCGCAATCGGCGCGAACGGATCGATGTCGTCGTGGTCCTGGTTTTGCTCCTGGTTTTGGGAATAGGAGTCGGCCATTTCGCTCTCGTAGCCCTCGGGTAGCACTACGGCCAGATCGATCTGGTGGCGCAGGGCATCCACCTTCTGGATCTCCACCTCCACCTGGTCACCCAGCATGTAAGTGCGGCGGTTTTTGCGCCCTACCAGGCGATTCTGGCGGGAGCGGTACTCATACCAGTCGTCCTTGAGGGAGCTGACGTGCACCAGGCCTTCCACCTGGGAAGGGGGCACCTCCACGAAGAAGCCGTAGCTCTGCACGCCGCTGATTACCCCAGGAAGCACCTGCCCCACTAAGGGCTCGGCCTGGCGGGCCTGGAGCATGGCCAGCAGGTCGGACTGCAGTTCGGATAAAAAGCGCCGCCGGCCATTGAGACGCTGAACCAGCCCGTGCTCTTGAACTTCCAGGTAGGGAGTTAGCTGGCTGGGTGCCAGCAGCGGCCAGTCGATGGCGCCGTGGCAGGCATCCGATGCCAGATCGACGGTGGTTTTGTGACGCACGCTGGGGCGGTCCTTGCCCTCGGTGAGAAGTAGTACCAGCAGTTGCTGGTTCCACAAGTCGGAGTAGTGCAGGGTCGGGCAACACCAGGGGGCAAGGGCTGCCCCCTCTTCCAGCAGGCCCGCCAGGGCGTGGGGGCCAGGGCTGGTGCTGAGCTGGATTGGCTTGAGGATGGCCTGCAGTTGCTGCTGAAGCGCCCGACTCCGGTCTGTGCCGGCGAAGGCGGCTGCCAATTCGGCCGCACTGGCATTGCCCTCTTCGCTGAGTTCCAGCGGGATGTCAAGGGCGAGAGCGGCACGGGCGACGTCGTTGAGGTCGGTTGGGTCCGCCAGGTCGTTGGTGGCGTATATCGCCGGTAGTTCCAGGCTCGCCAGGTGCTGGCCGAGGGCTTGTTCGGCCAACAGCACTGCTTCCCGCATCACGGCCAAGGGATGGTGGGGCTCCAGGCTCACAAGCCAGCCGACCAAGGCGCTTTCGGGGCCGGGAACAGCCAGATCTCCCAGGCTGTCGATGGCGGGTAGGGGCAGGTTGAGATCAAGGGAGCCCGCCGCCTGGCGCCGTTGGCGCAGTAGCCCGGTCACGGCGATCAGCTGCTCAAGCAGGCCCAGCTGCTCCTTAAGCCCCTTCAGTGCTGCCGGCACGGTGCGGCTCTTGGGCTTGCGTTCTGCCAGAGCGTTCAGGGCCTCCAAACCGACGGATGCCACGGGCTTAATCAGGCTGCGGCTGAAGCGGGAGTGCTCAAGGCTGCCGTCAGCGTCCAGCTCCAAGGCCACCGATAGGGCTGCCTGAACCTCGCCCACCTTGAAGGCACTTGCCTTGGCCAGGGCGGGGCTGAGCAGTGGCAGCCATTGGTTTCCGGTGCAGTAAGCGTCAGCCTGGTTGCGCAACCAGGTGTCGAGGGCGCTGCCGGGTGTGAAGCGCTCCGCTATGGCCGGGGTGTGCAGCCAGAGGGTCCAGCCGCCCTCCCGCTCCTCAATTCCCATGGCAGGCAGGCCGGGGGCCTCCTTGCCGCTCCAGGGCTCCAGCAGCAGGGTGGGTTGGGCGGTGAGGTCGATGCGCTCCTTGGCTGCCAAAGTTTTGAGGGTTGCCCTGGGCGGCTGGGGACGGCTGTGGAGCCGGTGCTTGGTCATCAGCAGGTCCAGGTCGGCGGCTTCTCCCCCGTTAACTGGCAGGCTGCGAGCTACATGGCCCTGGGGGGCAAACTGACCCACTGGGTAGCGGTCCACCAGCACTTCCACTACCGAGGCCTGTTCGCCCTCGAGATGGGCGGCGTCGCCTGCCGGTAGTTCCACGGCCGTGAGCAGGCGGTCGTCTAGTGGTGTGGCCACCAGGCGCTCCTCCTGTTGCTCGACTTGGGCCAGCAGCGATGTGGTGTGCCGCTCAAGGATGCACTGCACCCCGCCCTCGGGTGAGCGGCGACGGCCTCCTTCGCGAGTCACCTTCACGAGCACCCGATCGCCATTCCAGGCGTGGTTGAGCTGGTGATCGCGGATGTAGATGTCTTCGCCGCCGTCTTCGCGCAGGGCGAAGCAAAAGCCTTTGCTGGAGCAACGCAGCCGTGCGGCGATCAGCTCGGGGGTTTCGCGGCGGGCGACGCCGGCTTCGCTGACCTCCAGCAGGCCAAGGCGGCTGAGGCCGTCAAGGCCGATCTGCAGCTGCTGCTTCTCAGCTTTTTGGCTCAGGCCCAGAGATTTTTCCAGTTTTGTCAGCGGCAGGGCTTCCTGGGCGGGCAGCTGGTCGAGCAGGTCGGCGACCGTGAACTTCATCTGTTGGAGGGTTGGTTGGCAGGGGCCGCCCCGGAGAACCGGGGTGCAGGGGCGGTGGCAGGACTGAAGCCGGGTGATGGCGGCCTGGGCTCGGAGCGATGCCCACAGCCACCAAAGTCTTCATTGGCGTGATATTAGTCAGCCGACCCTTCTGCGGCCTCAGCGCTGCTTGAGCGCTGGATCAGGCGTACGCCGATCACCAGGAAGCCGACTGAGGCTGCCAGCTGCAGGGCATTGGTGGGGATCACGGCGGAAAGAGAGCCGCCGGCGGCTGCGCCCAGCAGACTGGCCAGCACCAGAGCAGCGGAACTGCCAGCGAACACCGCTCCAGGGCGGGTTGAGGTGCCGCTGATGGTCACAATGGCCAGCTGGGTCTTGTCTCCCAGTTCGGCCAAAAATACAGTGGCGAAGGTGGAAGCGAGTAGGGCAAAGGGCATGGTGTAGCTCTGCTATCAGGCAAGGGGCAGGTCGGAGGGGGCGGGCACCAGGCCCAGCACGGCCTGCCGACCGAGCCACAGGCCCAGGGCCACCATCAAGATTCCCGCCAGACGTTCCAACTGCTGCGGCGCCATTACTTTGGCCAGCCAGCGGCCCAGCAATACCCCAACCAGGCTGGAGCTGATCAGGGCCAGGGAGGCTCCAACAAACACCACAACCGGGCGGCCTGATTGGGCAGAGAGCAGCAGGGCGGCTAGCTGGGTTTTGTCCCCAAGCTCAGCCAGAAATACCGTAGTGAAGGTGGTGGCGAAGGCGGCACCCCAGCTGCCTGACCGGACGGTGGCAGCCTCCGGTGGCACTGGGTTGGCGCTGGTTTCGGGTTCGCTGCTCATGGACGCTTACGAATTGCACGCTGAAAGCGCTTCATTACCCTGCCACGACCTCCGTATTCACTGCGGATCTGCTGCACGCAGCAGCCGATGGCTAGGCGGTCGCCGGCGCTGGGATCGTCGACCGTTCCAAACAGCTGCACCAGGTTGGCCACGTTGCAGAAGTCGGGCCGCTCTGCATAGATGCGGCAGCTACGCGAGCCGGTGTTGAAGTTGATGCACCAGCCATCGGCGCCCACCATCGCCATGTATTGCTCCTGCTGGTCGGGGCTGAGCGCCTCAATTGCTTCCTGGCGCAGGCTGGGATCCAACCGGCAGCAGGCTCCGCAGCCGCTGATGCATCCCCAATGGGCCTGATCGTCTCTGGCCATCCCCCTGCAGCGGTTAGCTCCATTCAGCCACAAGCCCCGGTGCCGCTGCCGCTGTGACAAGCCATCACAGAGCCCGCCGGCAGTCATGGGCTGCTGGGATCGAGCCCTAACCTGTTGCTACAGCTACAACTGCTTGCCAGCAGTCATCACCATGGGTATTGACTTTCACCTGATCGCCAACTTCGCCGCCCTGGCGCTGATCACCCTGGCTGGGCCTGCCGTCATCTTCGTGCTCTTCTACCGCCGCGGCGCGCTCTGATCGCTGCTTCTGCTTAGGTTCCAGAGGGCGTGATAAATCGGCTCGGGCTGGATCTGGCGGCCCGCATAGGCACCAACCACAGCGCTAAGCAGGATCCCGAAAAGCCACTGCTGATCACCTGCCATGCGCAGGGCAAACAGCACCGTCATCAGGGGTAACTGGGTAGCCCCGGCAAGTGCTGCCGCCATGCCAAGTGCGAGCCCTAGCTGGCTATCGCCTCCCAGCAGCTCCAGGCTGCCGCTGCCAAACAGGGCGCCGATGGCGAAGGCCGGATCAATCAGCCCTCCCGGAATCCCTGCCGCTAAGGCCAAAATCGGCGCTCCCATCCGTGCTGCCACCACCAGCAGCCAGCCGATGACGCTCAGTGGCGAACCGGGCACCGGCAGGCTGCCACGACCGTCAAGCAGCTGAGCCATCAGGGCTTCGCCGTCGCCGCCGCTCCAGCCACCGCTGGCCACTGCGATCAGGCCAAGGGCCAGACCCAGCACTAGCCCCCAGGCCAGGGGCCGTTGCAGCACTCGTTGACGCAGTATGGCTGAGCTTCGCCAAAGGATGCGGCTGAACAGTCCGCCCAGCAGGCCGCCACCCACCCCCACGGGCAGGGACCACAGCAGTTGCTGCCATTCAGGCTGCATGGTCTGAACTATGCCCAGAGTGAAAAACGGTGTGCCGCCGAGTTTGCTCACCAGGGCTGCTGCCGAGCAGACCACTAGAGACGGCCACAGCACGGCTGTTTGGAAGCGACCGGTCAGTTCCTCCACCACAAACAATGCCCCCATCAGCGGGCTGTTGAAGCCACCCGCCAGACCAGCGCCAGCGCCGATAGCCATCAGGCTCTGGGTGTTGAGCTGGGCCAGCAAGCGAGGGAAGCGTCGCCGCAGGCCATGGGCCACCGCCGCTCCTAACTGCACAATCGGACCTTCGCGGCCGAGGGGCATCAGGGCCAGGCTGGCCACCGACCACAGGCATAGCCGCGCCACCGTGGCGAAGGGCCCCATCAGGTCAGCGGCTTTCTCGGGATCTTCGAGGCTCTCGATCGTCTGAGGAATGCCTGAGCCGCCACCGCGGGCCCAGCGGCCGGCCTGAAGCCAAAGCAGTGTTGGCATCACCAATACAGGCGCCAGGGCGATTGCCAGGGCCTGCAGCGTCCAGTCACCGCCGGCGAAGTTCGGCAGGCGCTGCAGCAGCAGGTCCTGGGCGCGGTCCACCAGATTTAGGGGCCAGCAGGCCAGGCCAACTAGCAGCCCGAATGCCAGTAACTGCAACAGGAAGCGGAGCTGGCTGCGGTTCAGGGGGCAGGGCATCTCAGGCGACCAGGCCCAGGGCCAGGGCGGCATCTTGCATCAGGGCTCGTACGTATGGGTGGTCGTGGCTGGCGCCCTCGGCGCTTGTGAGTTCGTCGCCAGCGGCATTGCGCACCACCAGCCCCTCACCCTCGCGGCGACACCAGTAGGTGCGGTTGTGGTGTTGCAGCACGACCTCACCACCAGCACTGGCTCGCAAGCCCACCAGCTCCAGCTGCAGCCGCTGCTCCCCCTGCCAGGAGTCGAGCCGCAGGCGGTAGGCCACATCCACCAGGGTTGGCAGGTTGGTGTCACCCTGCCAGCGCCAGCCCATGGCGCGCAGGCTCGCGTCGCCCTGGCGCAGCTCCAGTTGCAGGTGGCCGCCGCGCAACAGCTTCTGGGCCGCTACCTGGCAGCCCTGGCTCCAGAACACCGGCTGGGGGTGGCCGATCCCGAAGGGCTCCAGCCTTTGCAGCTGCCGGTGAAAGCTGCGGTCGATCTGCTCGAAGCTAAGCAGGGCTTCCGGTTCTATAGGGGTGCCATGCCCTGCCTGCTGCAGCCAGGTTTGGGCTAGTTGGTTGAGCTGCTCGTGCAGGGCGGCCACCTGCTCGGCGCGCACGGTGAAGCCCCCTGCAGCGGGGTGGCCGCCGAAGCGCTCCAGCAGGGGCGCGCACTGCTGCAGGGCTCCATCCACCGCAAAGCCCCGGGGCGCCCGCACCGAGGCCCGCAGGCGGCCATTGCCTTCGCCGGCTAGCAGGGCGGCGGGCAGGCCGAAGCGTTCCTCTAGCCGGGCGGCCACTATGCCGATCACGCCATGGTGCCAGTGGTTCTGGGCTAGCAACAAGAAGGCCGGGCGCTGGGGGCCATCGGCCTCGAGCAGGGCCAAGGCCTCGGCTTCGATGGCGGTGCAGAGATCCCGGCGCTGGCGGTTGAGGGCTTCGCAATCGCGGGCCAGGGCAAGGGCCCGGTCGGGATCGTCGGTGGTGAGCAGCTCCACCACCAGCTGGGGATCTCCGAGCCGGCCGACGGCGTTGATGCGCGGCGCGATCTGGAAGCCAACTGCCTGGGCATCGAGCGGGGTCTCATCGAGGCCAGCTAGCTGCTGCAGGGCTTGGAGCCCCACCAGGGGGCTGCGGCCCAGCTCGGGTAGGCCGTCGATCAGCCAGCGCCGGTTCACCCCCACCAGCGGAGCCATGTCGGCGATCGTGCCGATGCAAAAAAGGTTCAGAGCAATCTGTTGGCCATCGGTGCGCCGCAGGCTCTGGCAGAGCGCCGCCGCCAGCACGTAGGCCAGCCCCACCCCCGCCAGGCCCCGATAGGGGGATCCGGCCGGGGTGCGCTGGGGATGCAGTAGGGCGAGGTGGGGCGGCAGCGGATCGGGAATCGTGTGGTGGTCGGTGAGGATCGCTTCGATGCCAAGGTCTTCGGCCCGCTCCAGGGCCTCCAGGGCAGAAACTCCGTTGTCGACGGTCACCAGCAAGGCCACACCCTGCTCCGCCAGCCGCTCCACCATGGCGGCGTTGAGGCCGTAGCCGTCATCCATGCGGCTGGGGATCGCCGCGATCGGCCGGGCGCCGAGGCGCTGCAGCACTCCCACCAGTAGGGCCGTGCTGGTCATCCCATCGGCGTCATAGTCGCCGCAGATCGCCACCGCTTCCCCCTGGCTGCAGGCGCGCTTCAGCCGTGCCACGGCCTTGGCCAGGTCGGGGAAGTGGCGCCCGGCCGCCGGTGCCACTTCCGGATCCAGCAGGGCGGCGATGGCCTCAGGGCTGGTGAAGCCTCGACGGCTTAGCAGCGCCAGCAGTGGCTCGGGTAGGGGATCGGTGGCCGGTGCCTCCGTTAGGGCTCCGGGCGCCAGGGGGGCAGGCAGGTGCCAGCGTTGTTCGTGGAGGGCTGGCAGCAACGACACAACAACCGGAACTAGGTCATTGTGCGGGCCATGCCGCTATGCCGCATCCCCCCCAAAGGAGCGCCCTAACTTGAGTGGCCGTGGTGTGAGGAGCTGATGGCTCTGCAGGCTCTGCTCTGGGATGTAGACGGCACCTTGGCGGAGACCGAGCGGGATGGCCATCGCCTGGCCTTCAACCGGGCCTTTGCTGACGCTGATGTGCCGCTGCATTGGGATGAAACCCGCTACGGCGAGCTGCTGGCTATCAGCGGTGGCAGGGAACGCATCACTGCGGCCCTCGCGGAGCACCTAGGGGAGCCGCCGCAGCCGGCACTAGTCGCCGAGCTGCAGGCCCGCAAGCAAGACCATTACGGAAGCCTGTTGGCCGCTGGTGAGCTGCGGCTGCGCCCCGGGGTGGCTGGGCTGATCGCTGCAGCTGGTTCGGCTGGTCTGGCCCAGGTGATCGTGACCACCAGTGGCCGCGCCGCGGTGGCATCACTGGCTGAGCATTTGCTGGCGGAGCTTGCCGAGCACATCGCTTTCTGGGTGTGTGGCGAAGACGTTGCCCATAAGAAGCCAGATCCGGAGGCCTACCGGTTGGCCCTGCAGCAGCTGGGCTACCCAGCCAGCACTGTGCTGGCCCTGGAAGATTCCGGCAACGGTCTTGCGGCCGCCGAAAGCGCTGGGGTTGCCTGCCTGGTCACCCTCAGTCACTACGGCAGTGCGGAGCCGCCGCAGCGTTTTGCGCGGGCGCGGGCGGTTGTGGATCGGTTGGGGGTCGGGGGGGCTGTGGTGCGGGGGCCCGCTTGCCAGGGCCGCGAGATCACGCTCTCCTACCTCCAGGACTTGCTGGAGGCCTCGCCCACGTGACGCGTTCGCCTCTGCAGCGCACCCGCTTTAATCGGGCCATTGAGCGGCTGGGCGCCCAGCTGCTGGGCAACCTGCGTGGCAACTGGCGCCACCGCAGCAGCGTTGTCTTGGCCCTGCTGCTGGGTTTTTACGCTGGCAGCAATGTCACGGCCTACGTGCTGCTGTCGATCCCAGGCGGGCGCCCAATGGCGGTGCTGGCAACGGTGCTAGTGGTCGAGTTGGTCGTGCGCTTGCGCGGCCGACTGGTTCGAGCCACACCTGGGCTCGGCTGGGTCGTGGTTGACAACCTGCGTATCGGCTTGGTGTACGCGGTGGTGCTCGAGGCCTTCAAGCTGGGTACCTGATGGATTCCCAACTGGATTGCAGGTTTGTGCAACCTCTGCTGGCGCAGCTGCAGGGCCTGGGCCGCAGTAATCAGCGCTCGGTGGTGGCACTCAATGGGCCGGTGGGTGCTGGTAAATCCACCATCGCTCGGGTATTACAGCAGCAGGCCGCACTCGTGGGGCTGCGCCTGGCTGTGGCCTCGATCGACGACTTTTACCTACCTTGGGAGCAGCGGCAGCGGGCGCTTGAAGGCAACCCCTTCGGCGTATCCAGGGTGCCGCCGGGCAGCCATGACGTGGCCTTAGCGCTGGAGTGCCTCGATAGCTGGCAGGCTGGCAGTGCCCTGCGTCTTCCCCGCTTTGACAAGACCCTGCGGGGCGGCTTAGGCGACCGGGACGCAGAGGAGGTGGTGGAAGCGGAGGTGCTGCTGCTGGAGGGCTGGCTGCTCGGTTGCCGCTCCTTGGGGCGCGAATCGCTTGCAAATATCCAGAACCCAACAGGGCTCAACCCCGAGGAGCTGGCCTGGCTGCCCCACTGGGACATGGCTTTGGAGACGTATCAACCGCTTTGGCAGCGGTGCAGCCAGCTGTGGCTCCTGCGTCCCCAGAACTGGCAACTACCGCACCGTTGGCGCCTACAGGCAGAGGCAGCACAGCGACGCCGCGGTGCTGCCTGGCTGCCAGTGGCTGAACTGAATCGACTAGTGCGCTCAAGCCTTTGTTCCCTGCCCCCATCCATTTATCAGGATTCCCTGCTGGATATGGCCAGTGGCTACGCGGTTTTAGACGGCCGCCGTCGCTGGGTAGGCGGCGGCGGCTATGGCTCAGCCCCGTAAGCGCGCGAATTGGGACGATCAGCTTTCGCCGTCGTCGCCCTCCTCATCCACCGGATAAACGAAGCCCTGGGCCCGGCCGCTCAGCACCGCTTTGCCTATGGAGAGAGCTTTCTGGGCTGCCACGGCTGCCTTGCCCTTCCAGGTGGCATGGCGCTGATTGCGCTTGCCTTTAGAGGTTTTCTTCTTAGGAACAGCCATTCTGGCTCAACTCTGCCAAACCAAGATCTTCCGTTGTCGCCTGGCCTTTCGTCAAATAGCTAAGCTCTCTGCAAAGAAGGAATCTAGTGAGCGACAGCATTCCTCCGGTTGGGCAATCCATGCGGTTGAACGGACTATCGACTCGCGAGGCTGCTCCCTCCTACAGCCAGCTGCTGAAGGATCTGCGGGCGGGCAAAGTCAAAGATCTGGAGTTGTCCTTGCGGCAGCGTGAAGCGCGGGTTCGCTTCGACGACGGACGCCAGGCCACCGTGCCGGTATTCAGCAACGACCAGTTGCTACTGCGCACTGCCGAGCAGGCGAAAGTGCCTTTCACCGTGCGCGACGACCGGGCTGATGGTGCGGCAGCCGGCCTAGTGGCCAATGGCCTGTTGGTGCTGCTGTTGCTGGGTGGGCTAGCCCTACTGATTCGCCGCTCGGCCCAGGTGGCCAACCGGGCCATGGGCTTCGGTAGCAGCAAGCCCCGGTTGCAGGAAGAAGGGGGCGTGGCGGTGCGCTTTGAGGATGTGGCCGGTATCGGTGAGGCCAAGGAGGAGCTTCAGGAGGTGGTCACCTTCTTGAAGGAGCCTGAACGCTTCACCGCCGTTGGCGCCAAGATTCCCAAGGGTGTGCTGCTGGTGGGGCCACCGGGTACCGGCAAAACCCTTTTGGCCCGTGCCATTGCCGGAGAGGCAGGCGTGCCGTTTTTCTCGATGGCCGCCTCCGAATTTGTTGAGATGTTCGTGGGGGTGGGTGCAAGTCGGGTGCGAGACCTGTTTCGCAAGGCCAAAGCCAAAGCACCCTGCATCATTTTCATTGATGAGATCGATGCGGTTGGTCGCCAGCGAGGTGCTGGCATCGGCGGCGGCAACGATGAACGGGAGCAGACCCTCAACCAACTGCTCACCGAGATGGATGGCTTCGCAGACAACTCCGGCGTCATTTTGTTGGCGGCCACAAACCGTCCTGACGTGCTTGATAGCGCACTGATGCGGCCTGGCCGCTTCGACCGCCGCATAACCGTAGACCTGCCGGATCGCCGGGGTCGCGAAGCGATTTTGGCTGTTCATGCCCGCAGCCGCCCCCTGGCTGGGGCGGTGTCGCTTTCGGCCTGGGCCAGCCGCACCCCGGGATTCTCGGGTGCCGACCTGGCCAATTTGCTCAACGAGGCCGCCATCCTCACGGCACGCCATCACCAGAGCGAGATCGACGACGGCGCCCTAGCCGGCGCCCTCGAACGCATCACCATGGGCCTGACGGCGGCACCGTTGCAGGACAGCGCCAAAAAGCGGCTGATCGGCTACCACGAAGTGGGCCATGCCCTACTCACCACCCTGGTGCCTAAGGCCGATCCCCTCGACAAGGTGACCCTGCTGCCACGCTCAGGCGGGGTTGGCGGTTTTGCCCGCATGATGCCCGACGAGGAGATCCTTGATTCCGGGTTGATCAGCAAGTCCTACCTGCATGCCCGACTGGTGGTTGCCTTGGGCGGCCGCGCAGCCGAGCTGGTTGTGTTTGGTCCCGCTGAGGTGACCCAAGGTGCCAGTGGCGATCTGGACATGGTGACCCGCATCTGCCGGGAAATGGTGACCCGATATGGCTTTTCCAGCCTCGGACCGGTGGCCCTCGAGGGTGATGGGGCTGAGGTTTTCCTCGGCCGCGACTGGCTGCGCTCCGAGCCTCCCTACTCGCGTGAAACCGGCAATCGTATTGATGCCCTGGTCAGGGATCTGGCCAGCTCAGCACTCGCCCAAGCCGTAGCTCTGCTGCAGCCACGCCGCGCCCTGATGGATGAGCTGGTCGAAATGCTGATTCGCGACGAAACCATCGAAGGTGAGTCCTTCAGAGCGGTGGTGACAAGCCATGAGGAGGCCCATCCGCAGCCGACTGGCTCAGCTGTTGCCTTGCAGTCCGCCGGCAAAGCGGATGTCGAGGCTGCGCAAGTAGGTGTGTAGACCCGCATCTTGAATCGGCAGCAACCGGGACATCCGGTCGCTGCTGTTGACATGGGCGTGCCAGTAGCCAGGTGGGGTGATGAAGGCTCCACCGGACTGCCAGTCGATGCGGCGGGGATTGGCGATGGCTCCGCTGGCATCGAGCTCCGTGCCAACCAGGGTGTAACAGCCCGGGTCGCAATCGATGATTAGATCAAGGGCAACCGACTGGTGCCGATGTGGCGGTTGGACAGCGCCGGCGGGCACTACTCCGAGCATGGCCCAGAGAGTGTGGGTCACGGTGCGGCTTTGAGGTAGGTCGCTGTTCGCCAGCAGCAGGCTGAGCCGGTTGCTGCGGGCTGCAGTGGGATCGGCAAGCAGCTGGTCGAGTTCGCGCTGCAGCAGGGCGGCCGAATAGTGGGTGGGCTCAAAGCGGGCGACACTGGCCTCGACGCCGAGGTGACTGAGCAGGGGGCCATCGTGCACCCAGTAAAGAACACTGGTGATGTCTGCCCTAAGCAGGGGAGTTTCGCCGGCAGGCAGTACAAATAGATCTCCGGCGCTCCAGCACAGCTGCGGGGTACCAGCACGTTCGACTGTGCCCGAGCCATGCAGCACATAAAACAGGAAGCTGGTGGCGTTCGCTGCCGCCTCGAGCACTTCACCAGTTTGGATACGTAGAAAATTGGCCACCAAGCCCGGGCTGGTGGCCGGAGCACTGCAACCCAGCTCGCTGCTGAGGTCGAGCGGCAGCACTGCCGTGGGCCCGGACTGGTGCAGGGCGGGATCCCATTGGCGCAGGGGGATCGGTTCGGTAAGCCCGGATCGCACCGGATTGGCAGCCTGGCGGTAGTCGAAAAGCTGGGCCTTGGCTTGCCACTGAGCGGCGGTGGTGCTGGGGCTCGACTGGATCGGGGCCTGGGTCATTGCTCTGGCTCCTCGCGGAATTTGAACGCTGTTTAAGACTTGCCTCCCGCCTGGGGGCTTTGCTCAGCCACCGGCCACGGCGGGCACGATTGACACTTCATCGCCGTCGCTGAGGCTGGTGGTCTGGTTGTCGAGAAAGCGGATGTCTTCACTATTCACGTACACATTGAGGAAGCGGCGCAATTTGCCGGCCTCATCGCACAGCCGACCCTTGATCCCCGGATAGCGGCCCTCGAGGGCGTCGATCAGGCCATCCACACTGGAGGCTTCGAGGTCAACACTTGCCTCGTCATTGGTGAACTTCTGCAGGGGAGTAGGGATCAGAACCTGAACGGCCATGGCGGTGATAGAAGCGACGTTGGGTATGGGTGGAGGATCAGCGCTGATGGGCGGCTTGCGCCTTGGCCCAGGCTGCTTTGAAGCTGTCGAGCTGGGCCTCAATCAGGTATGGCTCGCCGATGGCGGAGGCGATCGCTTCAGTTGTCTTGAGACCGTTGCCGGTGATGTAAGCCACGGTGGTTTCGTCAGGATTGATCTTGCCCTGCTCCACCAGCTTCTTGAGGACGGCGATGGTTGTACCGCCTGCGGTTTCGGTGAAGACGCCCTCGGTTTCAGCCAGCAGCTTGATGCCTTCAATGATCTCGGCGTCGCTCACGGCGGCGATGCTGCCGTTAGTTTTGTTGGCGATGTCGATGGCGTAGGGGCCGTCGGCCGGGTTGCCGATCGCAATCGACTTGGCGATGGTGTTGGGCTTAACCGGGGTGATGAAGTCGCGGCCTGCGGCGAAGGCCTGGGCGATCGGGCTGCAGCCTTCGGCTTGGGCGCCGCTGAAGCGCACTGCCTTCTCCTCTACCAGCCCCACCTTGATGAATTCATCAAAGCCCTTACGGATTTTGGTGAACAGAGAGCCCGAGGCCAGGGGAGCCACGATGTGGTCTGGGAGTTGCCAGCCCAGCTGCTCGATCACCTCATACCCCAGGGTTTTGGAGCCCTCGGAGTAATAAGGGCGCAGATTGATATTTACGAAGCCCCATCCGAAGGTGTTGGCCACCTCAGAGCAGAGGCGATTGACCTGGTCGTAGTTGCCATGCACCGCCATCAACGTGGGGTTGTAGATCAAGGTGCCCAGCACCTTGCCCAATTCCAGATCGCTGGGGATGAACACGCAGCAGTCGAGGCCGGCGTGGGCGGCTATGGCGGCGGTGGAGTTTGCCAGATTGCCGGTGGAGGCGCAGCTCACCGTGGTGAAGCCAAGTTCGCGAGCCCGAGTGAGGGCCACGCTCACTACCCGATCTTTAAACGACAGCGTCGGCATGTTGACGCCGTCATTTTTGATGTAGAGGCTCTTGAGGCCAAGCCGCTTTGCCAGGTTGCCGGCCTTCAGCAGCGGCGTAAAGCCAGTGCCAACGTCGATGGGATCGCCTTCAATCGGCAGGAATTCGCGGTACCGCCAGATCGAGGCTGGGCCAGCTTCGATCGTGGCCCGGCTCACCCGATTTTTGATCGCCTCATAGTCGTAGACGACCTCGAGCGGGCCAAAGCAGACGTCTTCGCAGACGTGGCGAGCGCTTGCTTCGTAGGGATGGCCGCATTCTTTGCAGCGCAATCCGGTGAAGGTGGAGCGGGAGAGGGTGGCAGTCACGGTCACGCTCGGCGATCAGGTGAGATTAACAGCGTTAGCCGGCGTGCTGATTTAACTCCGACCCTGGAGGTCGGGTATTTATTTGGGTCTCGGGCTTGCTGATGGACCAGGGCTTCCTAGCCTCGGCATCTGCACCTTTTCCCGATGCCAAGGCGCCCTTCGTCTGCCTCCTTGCGTGCGGCGTTCAGCGCGACCCTGGGCCTGGCGCTTCTGGTCGGACTCGGCGCCTTGATGGCCCGCCTCTGGGTGGAGTGGAGTTGGTTTGAGCAATTTGCCAAAGGTCAGGTACTGCTGCGCCGCTGGCTGCTGCAGGCTGGCCTGATGGCTCTGGGCTTGGGGCTGGGCCTCGGCCTGCAGGGCTGGCTGAGCCGATTTTGGCGTCCTGCCCCGGCCGACGCGGCGGAGCGGCGCTTCGCCCTGGCCCCGGCTGGCTATGCCGCCTGTTTAGGGCTGCTTGCCCTGGCCCAGCTCGTGCCGCTTGCCCTGCTGCTGCGCCTGGCCCAACGCCTAGTGCTCAACCCCTTCGACCCCCGGCGGCTGCATGGTTTAACTCTTCTCAATGGTCTGCCGTTCTCCCTGCTGTTGCTGCTGGCCGGGTTGCTGGCGGCCCTACTTGCCTGGCCGCGGCGGGCGCCCCGGCTAGTAGCGGCGCTGGCGTCGTTGGCCACGGCCACGGTGCTGGGCCGGGCTTGGGGAGTGTGGTCGCTGGCGCTGCTGGCTCCCGATAGTGGGGTACGGGAGCCGATGCTCTGGGCCGATATCAGCTTTGGCCTGGTGCGTTTCCCCGCCCTTGCCCTGGGGCTCACCCTGCTGCTAGCCCTGGGCACCTGCCACCTTGCGGCGGGGCTTTGGGGCCTCCTGGCCCGCCCCCCCCAGCTGAGCGATGGTCGTTTCCATGGCTTCACCCCAGCCCAGCTGGTGCAGCTGCGTTGGCCGCTGGGCTCGTTGGCCCTGCTAATAGCCGGCAGTTTCTGGCTTGGTCGCCACCAGCTGCTGCTAAGCACCGCCGGCAGCGTGCCCGGTGCGGGCTGGCTCGATGTGCATCTGGTGTTGCCCCTGCGCACCTTGGCTGCATTGGTGGCCCTGCTTACGGCGGTTGCACTGCTGCTGCCCTTGCCACGCCGGGGCATTCGGGGGCCTTTGCTTGGGGCTGTGTCCTTGGCACTGCTGCTGGTGCCCTTGCTTGAGGCCGCGCTCACCCCCGTGCTGCAGCTGCTGCTGGTCAAGCCGCGGGAGCTGCAGCTGGAAACCACCTATCTGGCGCGCTCAATCCGGGCTACCCGGGCAGCATTTCAGCTCGATGACATCAGCACTCGTTTCGTCAAGCCAAGGCGGCGCCTCACCCGCGCTGATGTGCAGGCCAGCCAGGCCACCCTGCGCAACATTCGCCTGTGGGATAGTCAGCCCCTGCTTTCCACCAACCGCCAGCTGCAGCAGCTGCGGGTGTACTACCGCTTCTCTGCCGCTGCGGTGGACCGCTACAACCTGGCGGCAAACCAGGGCCAGGGCCGTCAACTGGTGTTCATCACGGCGCGGGAGCTCGATCAAGCCTCCCTGCCCCCGGCGGCTCGCACCTGGCTTAACACCCATCTGGTGTTTACCCACGGCTACGGCTTCACGGTTTCGCCCGTGAACACCAGCACCCCCGATGGCCTGCCCGATTACTTCATTAGCGACCTGGGCGCATCAACTCGGGTGCAGGGCAATGCCCAACTGGGCATCACTACCGCCCAGGTGCGAGCCGGCATCCCCATCGGCAAGCCCAGCCTCTATTTCGGGGCACTGGTATCGCCCTACGCCCTGGCCCCCACCAAGGTGCAGGAGTTTGACTATCCCCAGGGGGACGAAAATCTCTATACCCACTACGGCGGATCAGCTGGTGTGCCTATCGGCTCGGCCTGGGGCCGGCTGGCCGCAGCTGTTTATCTGCGTGAGCCAAAGCTGTTGATGCAGGGGGCGATTACCCCCCAGACCCGTCTGCTACTGCGCCGGGAAGTGCGAGAACGCCTGCGCAGCCTGGCCCCCTTTGTGCGCTTTGAGGGTGATCCCTATCTGGTGTCGGTGCAACTCGATAAGCCGGGTCCCTTTGCCCGCGACCAACACCAGTACTGGATCGTGGAGGGTTTCACCACCAGTCGCAGCTATCCCTACAGCGCTGCCGTGCCTGGCGACAGCGATATCCGCTATCTACGCAATTCGGTGAAGGCGGTGGTGGACGCCTACAACGGCACGGCCGTGCTCTACGTGGCTGAGGCTAATGATCCGATCATTGCAGGCTGGCAAAGGTTGTTCCCTGATCTTTTCCAGCCACTTGCGGCGATGCCAGCGCCGCTGCAGGCCCACATTCGCTATCCCCAGCACCAATTCGAACTGCAGACCTCCCAACTTCTCCGCTATCACGTCACCGATCCCCGGGTCTTCTATAGCGGTGATGACGTGTGGCAGGTGCCCAAGGAGCTCTATGGGCGCAGTCAGATCCCGGTGAAGCCTTATCACATCAGCGCCCAGCTGACCCCGGAGTTGCCGCCTGAATTTCTGCTGCTACAGCCGCTCACTCCCCTTGCCCGTCCCAACCTGGCCGCCTGGTTGGCGGCCCGCAGCGACGCTCCCAACTACGGCGAATTGGTGTTCCTGCGCTTCCCAACCCAGACACCAATCTTCGGTCCGGAGCAGGTTCAGGCCTTGATCAACCAGAACCCGCGCATCAGCCAGCAGTTTGGTCTCTGGGATCGAGCTGGATCGGAAGTGATCCAGGGCAATCTGCTGGTGGTACCAGTGGGTGAGGCGCTTCTTTATGTGGAGCCCGTGTACCTGAAAGCCCGTAACGGTGGGCTGCCCACCCTCACCCGCGTGGTGGTGAGCGATGGAACTCGGGTGGCGATGGAAACCACGCTGGATCGGGCGATTGCCTCCCTGTTGGATCCTGGCCGGCCCAACCAATCAGAGCGATAAAAAAAGGCCCCTTTCGGGGCCTGGAGTTCCAATTGCTTGAACAGAAACAAGGGGTCTAGTAGCAAGCTCAGGCGGCGACTGCAGCTTTGGGGTCGAGGGAGCCCTTGGCGTAGAGACCGGCGTAGTAGTTGATATCGCGCTGCTTGATCTTGCTGGCGTTGCCGGCACACCAGAACTGCTGGTAGCGATCCAGGCACACCTGCTTCATGTACTGACGGGCAGGCTTGTTGAAGTGGCGGGGATCGAAATTGGCGGGATCCTTGAAGGCTGCTTCCCGCACAGCTGCGGTGAAGGCCAGGCGGTTATCGGTGTCGATGTTCACCTTGCGCACGCCGTTGCGGATGCCCTCCTGAATCTCTTCCACGGGCACGCCGTAGGTCTCGGGGATAGCGCCGCCAAACTTGTTGATCATGTCCAGCCACTCCTGGGGCACCGAGGAGGAGCCGTGCATCACCAAGTGGGTGTTGGGGATGGCTTTGTGGATCTCAGCGATGCGGCTGATTGCCAGCACTTCACCGGTGGGCTTACGAGTGAACTTGTAGGCGCCGTGGCTGGTGCCAATGGCGATGGCCAGGGCGTCCACTTTGGTTTTGGCAACGAAGTCTGCTGCTTCGGCGGGGTCGGTGAGCAGCTGGCTGTGGTCGAGCTTGCCCTCGAAACCGTGGCCGTCCTCGGCCTCACCCATGCCGGTCTCCAGGGAACCAAGGCAACCCAGCTCGCCTTCCACACTCACGCCAATTGCGTGGGCAACATCTACTACTTCCTTGGTGACAGCCACGTTGTACTCGTAGCTGGCGGGGCTCTTGGCGTCAGCCATCAGGGACCCATCCATCATCACTGAGGTGAAACCGTTGGCGGCGGCACCAAAACAGGTGGCGGGGCTATTGCCGTGGTCCTGGTGCATTACCACCGGGATGTCGGGATAGGTTTCCACTGCGGCCAGGATCAGGTGGCGCAGGAAATTTTCACCGGCGTACTGGCGGGCACCGCGGGAGGCCTGCAGAATCACCGGAGAGTCGGTCTCGCTGGCCGCCTCCATGATCGACTGCACCTGCTCCAGGTTGTTTACGTTGAAGGCAGGGATGCCATAGCCGTTCTCAGCGGCATGGTCGAGCAGCAGCCGAAGCGGAACGAGCGCCATGGGAAAACCTCTCGGGGTCGGGAGTTGAACTGGGGGCGACTCTAGGGGATGCCCCTTGGAGCGCTCTGGGCTACTCCAAGGCGCGGGCCCAGTCGCAGCATCGTTGGCTCAGCACCGCTTCGCCCAGCCCCGGCAGCATCGGCCGGCCCTCGCGCACCGCCGCACTCCACCAGCTGTGAATCCGCTCCACCGGCGCAATCCGGCCATCGGCCCAGGTGCGGGCAAAGCTCCAGCGGCCATCAGCTTCCACCGGCCGTAAAGGCTCTCCGGCCTGGGAGTGCCAGAGCCCAAAGCCGTGCACGTAGTCGGCCTGGTTATCGGAGCCCAGCACGGCGGTGCCGTTGCGCCCGTAGAGCTCCAGCCAACAGCCCCGGCCGCGGCGGGCCACGGAGGCCAGATTCAGCTGGGCCGGCACCGCTTGCCCCAGAGGCGTCTCCAGCTCCAGCTGCACCAAGGCGATGTCTTCGGCATCCACCCTGGCCAGTCGACCGCTGCCATCGGCCAGGGGACGCTGCGGAATCGCCGTGCTCAGCTGTGCGCTAAGGGAGCGGCTTGGGCCTATTAGCCAGTGCAAGGTGTCAAAGGCGTGGGTGCCCAGCGCTCCCAACACCCCGCCGCCTTCGGCCGCCTGGGAGTACCAGTTCCAGGGGCGCGAGGCATCAGCCCGGCTGCCCATAAGCCAGTCGTATTTCACCAGCACCAATTCGCCGAGGATGCCGCTGGCCAGCAGGTCGGCGAGCTGCTGGAACAGGGGAACGGCTCGGTATTCAAAGTCGACACCCACGGTTAGCCCCCGCTGCAGGGCCAGCCGTTGCAGGCTCTCGATCTGCTCGGCGTTGAGGGCCACGGGCTTCTCCAGCAGCAGGTGCTTGTCCGCTTCCAGGGCGCGCCTGGCCAGATCAAAGCGCGGTCCTGGCGGGGTGGCGATCACGATCGCCTCGACGGCCGGATTGGCCAGCAGCTCATCGAAGTCGCTGTGGCCAGGTAGTTCGGCGCTGCGGCAGGCGGCTTCGAGTCGCTCGGGGCGCGGGTGCCAGAGGGCTACCGGCTCGGTGCCGGGGCAGGCTCGCAGGGCAGGGAGGTGCACGGCCTCGCCAAAGCCCAGACCAGCAATTGCCACCTTCAGAGGAGGCTTGCTCATGAGAGGCCCTCGGCGGCCGTGGCGCAGACCTCACCGATCACGCTGCTGATCA
>CAZKER010000154.1:0-5080 GCA_964551845.1 uncultured Cyanobium sp. | reverse complement strand
CAGGGCGTCGCTATCCAGGCTGGCACCATCTAGTTGTGCCCCATCTAGTTGTGCACCATCTAATTGGGCTCCTTCCAGCTGGGCGCCCTCAAGATCGACTCCTGTCAGGATTGCGCCACGCAGGTCGGCATCACGCAGATCAGCGCCGCGCAGGTTGGATCCACTCAGATCGGTGCCGGCCAGGTTGGCTCGGCGCAGCACGCTGCCTTCGAGGTTGACGTTGTGCCAATGGCCGTTGGCAGCTTGCAGATTGCGCAGGTCAAAGCCCGCTAGCTGCTGGCCGTCGATTGGCAGCCCGGCACTGTTCAGGATCTCTAGAGCAGAAATACGCCCCACCAGCCATTTGACGCCGGAGGCATTGCAGTTCATCAGCAGCTCGTAGGCCTCTATGTTGTCGCGCTGGCGCCGTTTTTGAGCCTCCAGCACATAGAGGAAGGCGGCCGTCACGATGCTCAGCGATTCCACATTGCCGACGCTGATCAGAGCCTCCGTATCCCGCCAAAGGCAACCCTGGGCCCAGCGGTTGTTGCGGCAGGTGGCATAGCTGTTCACCACCATCAGCAGCGCCATGGCGGCTGCACCCGATAGGGCTAAGCGGAACAGAAAGGAGCCGTCCAGCAGGCGGAAGAAGCGGGAGTCGTGACGACGCTGCTGCCGGTCCACCCAGGTGGATTGGCGTGGCATGGGGGAAGCTGGGGAGCAGGTCACCATGCTGACGCCTGGTGGCTCGGCTGCCCAGCAGAATGGCGCCACGCAACGCGCCTTGAGCCATGGCTGTTTTTTGCAATCTGGCTGTTCTTCGCACCTTTCTGCCGCGTCTGGTTGCCTTGGTGCTAGCTGGGCTGCTGGTGGCTTGCAGTGCTGCGGCAGCCGGGCTCAATGGCTTCCAGAGCCCCGATGGGCGCTATGCCTTCCTGTATCCCACCGGTTGGACGCGGGTGCAGGTGAGTGGCGGGCCCCAGGTGGTGTTCCACGACCTGATCAACAGCGATGAAACCCTCAGCCTGGTGATCTCGGAGGTGAACCCCACCAACGACTTGGAGAAATTAGGCAGCGCCGTGGCCGTCGGCGAGCAGCTGCGCCGCACCGTGATTGCCCCTGAGGGCAGTGGCCGCCAGGCTGAGCTGGTGGAAGCGTCGGAGCGGCAGGAAGGTCCCCGCACCTTCTACGACCTTGAATATGCCGTGCACCTCGAAGACCGCGACCGCCACGAGTTGGCCACCGTGGTGCTCGATCGCGGCCGGCTATATACGTTTGCGGCCAGCACCAACGAGATTCGTTGGGCCAAGGTGAAGGACATGTTCCATCAGGTCGTCACCTCCTTCACTTTGCTGGTGTGAGGGTTTCGGCCCCCGCCGATGTGGTGGTCGTGGGCGCTGGGGTGGCTGGTGCTCTGTTGGCCTTGGCGTTGCGGGAGCTGGGGGCGTCGGTGACGGTCGTCGATGCCCCCGCCATTAATGGGCTTTGCTCCGCTTCAGAGCTCAGTTATGGCGCTCTGCCGGGATGGCCCCTGGCTCCAACCCCCTTAGCTCGTTTGGCGGCCGGAGCCTCGAAGTGCTGGCGGCTCCTGCAAGAACGCCATGGTGACCTGGGCTGGCGGCCCTGCCGCTTGCGTTTGCACGGGGCGGCGGCCGGTTGGCGGCCCCTTAGTGCCTGGTGGCCGCTGCCCTTCGCCCAGGTGGATTCCGCCGTGCTGACGGCGCGCTTGCCGCTGGCGCTGGCGGCGGCCGGAGTGAGTTGCAAAACGGGCCGGGTGGAGCGCTTGGAGCCGCAGGCTGGGGCAGGTTGGGAATTGACCCTCAGCGATGGCACCAGCCTGCCGGCTGCCCAGCTGGTGCTGGCGGCAGGCGCTCATTGCCGCCAGCTCTGGCCGGCCCTGCCCCAGCGCTTGCGCAGCAGCTGGGCGGCGGCGCTGCAGCTGGCCTCCTTCCCGGCGCCGCTGGGCAGCGCGGCTGCCTGGCTGCCGGTCAGCTTTGGGCGGGTCGCTCTGGAGCGGCGCGCCGCTGGCCTGAGCCAGCCGGAGTGGCTGGTGGATGGCGGTTTGGTGCCCCGGGCAGAAGGGGCCCTGCTTGGCCAGCACACCCTGGTGGGACCAGGCCTGGAGCTGGGCCCAGCGCCGCCGCCTTTGGAGGTGGAACAGCAACTGCGCCAAGGGTTAGCGGCGCAAGCCTGGGGGGCGCCGCTAGTGGCGCTGCCTGGTTACTTGCGCCAAGCGGCCGTGGCCTTCTGCAGCGAGGGGTTGCCCCTAGTGGGTCCGCTGGCAGAGGCGCCTGGTTTGTGGATGTTCACAGGCTTTAGTGCGGGGTTTAGCCAGGTGCCGGTGTTGGCGCCTCTGCTGGCCCAGGTCTTGGTGTCGGGGGGAGCTCGATCGGAAGCGGCGATGCTGCGTCTGCAGCAGCTGGGCCTGACAGGTTCCTTTTAATCCTGCAAACTGGGTGCCATGACTCAGGCCAGCCCCACCGCAGCAGCGCCCACGCCCCGCGGCCCCCTGCAGCGGCTTCAGGCGCGCTGGAACGGATTCAGCGACCACAACCAGGTGGGCGTGAGCCTGGCGGGGGTGGGCGGTGTGCTGGTGCTGTGGGCTCTGTTCTGGCCAGTGCCCACCGAGGTGGAAGGCATGGGCGTGTTGATCTACCCCGACAACGCCGGCATCCTCAACGCCCGTGCCGGCGGCCAGGTGCGGGAGTTGTTCGTGAAGGAGGGGCAGCCGGTGGCGCGCGGCCAGGTGCTGATGCAGCTGTATCTGCCGGTGCTGGAGCGCCAGCTCGACCAGCAGCGCGGCAACCTGCGTCAGTTGGAGCGCCATAACGCCCAGCTCGACGAGCGCGATGCCCTGCGTCTGCTCACCGAAAAGCGGGCCCTGGATACGTCTCTGGCCAAGTTTTCCGACGATCGCCGTCGCTACGGCGAATTGCAATCGACGTACTCCAGCAAACTGCGCAACCTTGATTGGCTGGCCCAGCGCGAGGTGGTGGCCCCGCTCTCGACCGAGGTGGTGTCGGCGGAGCAGGGGCTCACCAGCACCAGCGTGAATCTCGATGACGTGAAGATCAACGAGAAGAACGTGGTGACCAACTACCAGCAGGTGAAGCTCAATATTGAGACCCAGACCCTGCAGCGTCGCTATCAGATCGACGATCTCAAGCGTCAGATCCAGGTGACCGAAGCCAAGATCGCCTACGACGGCAAGGTGCATGCCGATCGGGACGGCACGGTGTTGGATCTGCAGGTGATCGCCGGCCAGACCGTGGGCACCGGCCAGCGGCTGGGCACGATCGGTCGGCCTGAGCAACCCAACGCCAAAGACCGCCCGCTGCGGGTGGTGTCCTACTTCGCGCCCGCCGATGCCCGCCGTCTGCCGCTGGGGCTGCCCGTGGAGGTGGTGCCGCAGTGGAACCAGCGCGGCCGCTTCGGCGGCATCGTGGGCAAGGTGACGCAGGTGCTCACCCTGCCCGCCACCGAAGACGACATCTCCACCACCACCGGTAATGCGCAGCTGGCCCAGGCGCTCACGAAGAACGGGCCGGTGATGCGCAGTGAAATCGAGCTGGAGCGGGATCCCTCCAGCGTGGACGGCTACCGCTGGACCCTCTCGGGCGGGAGTGGCGTGTTCCCGATCCGCGACGGCCTCACGGTGTCGACCCATGCCTACGTGGAGTGGCGCTCGCCGATCAGCTACGTGATTCCGGGCCTGCGCTCCCTCACCGGCGGCTTCCGCACCCCTTGGATCGATCTGCGCTGGAACCAGCCCTCCTTGCGTCAGCCCAACACCGTTCCATGAGCTCCCCTGTGAAGTCGCCGTCCCTCCCCCGGATCCGCAATCCCTTGCTGCGCCAGGAGTTCCCCTGGCTGGTGAGCGAGGTGGTGCTGCTGCTGATCCTGTTCAACGCCAACCCGCCGGAGCTGTGGTTCTGGCTGGTGGTGCTGCTGGTGGTGCTGCTCTATCGCCTCGAGCGCTGGTGGTCATCGCGGCCAAACGCCTGAGTGCTCAGCTAACAAGCTCTCGCCATTGGCGTTCGGTGCTCTCCATGGTGTGATCCATGCGATTGAGCACCATCAACTGAGCGGCCACCCGTTGCAGTTGCTCTGGACTTAGCCGCCTGTAGGCAGCCTTGGATTCGGGCGACTGCAGGGCCTCCAAGGACAGAGTCGAACGCGGTTGGCTCGGCGGTGGCTGTAGTTGGGTTGAATCGCTCAGTTGCTGTTGCCAGCTCAGCAAACGCTCGACCACACCCTGCACAAAAGCCAGGCCTGCGTCGTAGTCGACCTGTAGACCCCAGCCCTGCCAGTCGGCATTCGGTAGGCGCCGCAGCTCGTCAAGATCCAGGATCAGGGCCTCGCTGGCCTGGTCCAGCAGCGCCCACATCCGTGCCACTGGATGCTGGCTGGCCATGGTGCCCAGTTCCAGCAGGGCTCCCTGGCGTTGGTCGCGCAGGCCCTGCAGGCTGGTGCGCAGGCTGCGGATCTGTTGCCCCAGCTGGCGGCGGCGTTGCGGCTGGGATTGGATCGCTTCGGGCGGGTGCTGCACCACCTGCAGCAGGGTGTGTCCCAGATCCACCAGCAGCTGCAGCAGCCCCTCGCGCTGCTGGATCCGGGCTCTAGACGGCCAGAAAAGGCGCAGGCTGAGCAGGGCCATCAGGATGCCGAACGCGGTCCAGAGCAAGCGCAGCGGGATCCAGCTGTCGAGCTGTTGGTCGTGCGTCAGCCAGCCCATCACCACCACGAAGCAGCAGACCCCGTAGCCCACGGTGAGCCGCAACGAGCCGGCGATCAGCCGGGCCAGCAGCAAGGCCAGCGGCAGCGCCACCACCAGCGGCAGCTGCCCCCAGGCCCGGTAGCCGAAGAACACCACCATGGCGCCAATGGCGGTGCCAACCAAGCGCTGACGGCCGAGCTCGAGGGTGTTGCCGTAGTTGCCCACGGTGACACTCACCACCGCTAGGGAGGCGTAGAGCGCAAAGGGCAGGCCGGTGAGATTGGCGAAGCCGTTCACCACCGTCACAGTGGCAGCGAGGCGCAGGGTGTCCCGCAGGGCTGGGCTGGTCATCCCTGCGAGGCCGAGAGCTGGGCCAGGCCCTCG
>CAZKER010000153.1:0-2583 GCA_964551845.1 uncultured Cyanobium sp. | reverse complement strand
CTGCGGCTACCTCCGCCGCGCCGTGAGCGCCGCCGCCAGCCTGGAGCTACTCAGGCCCTTGCACCTACAGAACTGGCCGCTGATGCGGCGCCGGTGTTGCAGGCGCTTAAGGATTGGCGCCGCGAGCAGGCTCGGCTGCAGGGAGTGCCTCCCTACGTGGTGTTTCACGACCGCACCCTGGTGGAGGTGGTGGCCCGCCGGCCCCGCTCTCTGGAGGAGCTGGCCGGGATCGGTGGCGTGGGCCAGGCCAAGCTCGATCGCTATGGCGCGGTGCTGCTGGAGGCTCTCGAAGCAGGTTTCAGGCTCGGGGCAGTCGACAGCCAGGCCGAATGACGCCCTGATGGCTGATGAGCCAGTCCAGCTCGGCGGGCGCAATCAACTTGGCGAAACCACGGTTCAGTTTCCGCAACAGGAACCTGCAGCAGATACCCACCACCGGCACAGGAGCTTTGCATCAAGGAACACAGCCAGCCGCGCAACGGGACGCTATATTAATTTTACGTTTCCTTAAGGATTCTTTCGATGGCTGACTCCACATCCCGCTTTGGCTTTGTCTCTTTCGCCGAAACCTGGAATGGCCGCCTGGCCATGCTGGGTTTTGTGATCGGTCTCGGCACCGAGCTGCTCACCGGCCAAGGTATCCTCGGCCAGATCGGCCTGGGCTGAGCTGCGATCGGGCCTGACCGGCTCGCTTCACAGCCACTGCATACCCGGGGTTTCCAGCATCTCCTGGGTGGGCCAGGCCCCAAGCCCTGAAAAGGCCGCCCCTAGGGCAGCCCATACTCCCCGGCCGCTGGACAATTCCTGTTCAGCGGCCCATTCTGCTTGCCGAACCTCAGAGTCGCTCACACCGAGGGCTTCGACCAGCTGTCTATACAAAGCTTTTTCCTGTGGATTGATCGGCGAGCTGTCCTGGGGGCGTTGGCCAATCCTCGCCATCATGTAGCTGAGCTTCAGTGCCAAGACACGATCTTCTGCATTGGTAATCCTCGGGATCACCTCCTCCAGCACGGAGGATTCAACCGTCCAGGCTGCTAGCTGGCGGGCCGCCTCCTGGTTTGCTTCGGACCCTTCTCCGCAAGGGAAATACTTAGCCACGAGTTTTTCGAGCAGCCCCTTCTCGTCTGCTGACACATCGCCATCGGCCCAAGCCACGCAGCACACGACCCGGAGTAGGTCGAGCTGACGTTCCCGATCCGAAGGGTCGCGGTCAGCGGTGTTGCGGTAACTGTCAAGGGCCATCGGGCTTAGGGCAATTTTGTGCCCATTGTGGGCAACCACGGCGCCAGTACAACCCGAAATCACCCCCAGATGGGGGCATACAGCGGCAGATATTTAGATGATGATGAATTGCACAGACAAACGAGGTGGGTCATGTCACATTCCATCGAATTTCTGTCGATCAACTGCCTGGGACGCACCTGCCTCAAATGGCAGCCCGATGGTGAGCTCACCCCCCTGGATCTGCAACTGGTGCTCGAGCGGCTGGCCCGGGTCGACGAGGATGTCACCACCATCCTGGATCGCACCGTCGACGAGCTCCCATGTCCCTCGATCAGCTGAAGGCTTTCCTGGGCAAGGTTCAGGATGACCCGTCACTCCGGCAGGCCGTGCAAGCCGCTGCCACGGCTGATGACGTGGCACAGATCGGGGCGGCCCATGGCTTTGAATTTTCCGGAAATGAGCTTCTGCGGCTCTCAGGCAAAAAAGTGGGCCGAGTCACGGTGACCAAGCAGGATCTGCCTGGCGAATACAACTAAATAACTCTGCGGAAGGCCCGTGTCGGGGCTAGACAACGATTAGTGATCCAGATAAAAGCACCATGGGCAAGCGAACTGCATTGATCTCAGCGCTTGGTTTGGGGCTCCTCGTCACAGCCGCTGGCAGCTTCCCCACAATGGCCCGCCCCATGGGCGGCGGTGGCTTTGGGGGGCCGGGCTCCGGTGCTGGTGTGCGGCCAGGCGCAGGCTGGGGAGCCCCTGGCGCCGGGATGAGACCGGGGGCCGGAGCGCGGCCCGGCGTGGGCTGGGGTGCACCAGGCGCAGGTCTCACCCGTGCCCCGGGAGCTTCCGCCTGGAATCCGGCCTGGGGTCGCCAAGGGGGTTATTGGGCGTCACGCACGTGGAGCACCGGCTGGTA
Source organism: uncultured Cyanobium sp. (assembly GCA_964551845.1). Taxonomy (GTDB): domain Bacteria; phylum Cyanobacteriota; class Cyanobacteriia; order PCC-6307; family Cyanobiaceae; genus Cyanobium_A. The sequence goes on along the minus strand of CAZKER010000153.1, from coordinate 444 downwards.
TCGCCCATACCCAGCGGCCTGGCCTTGGTGGGGCGCCAGTTCGGTGGCCTGGGGAGTCGGCAGCTTGGCCACGGCTGCTGCGATCACCAGCGCTGTTGAAGCTGCCGCTAATCAGCAGTCCACCGTGATCGTGGTGCCCCAAACCACCCTGCAGCTCGACTACGGCTCGGTTCAAGCTCTGCCGCCCAATGGTGTGCAGTTTGCCTACGGCGTGGCGGGCATGCCCCTGATGACAGCAACCAGCGATTGCAAGCAGGGGCTGATCAATGGCATGGCACCGGCCACGGCCGACCAGGCCCAGTTGCTCAACGCCAGCTGCCACATCGCCTATGGCTCCGTCTGAGCCAGATTGCCCCCTCCCTTTTGCGGATTCGGTCCCTGGAGAAGGGCGATCTCGCCGACGTCATCGCCTGGTCCCGCGCTGAACACTTCGCGCCGGGCCAG
>CAZKER010000152.1:0-4275 GCA_964551845.1 uncultured Cyanobium sp. | reverse complement strand
GGTGTTGAGCTACTGCGCACCCAGCTGATTTTGGAAACCATCGACACCACCCCCCAGATGACGGTGGATGTGGAAGCGGTGTCCGATAAGCGGGCCAAGACGATCGAGCGCCTGCAGCTCACGATTTTGGAAACCCTGCTGGTGCGCCGTGACACTCTCTCCGATGCGAGCCACGGCTCCACTCACACCGATCTCCAGGTGGAAGACGGCATTGCGGTGAAGCGCGGTGATGTGGTGGCCACCACCCAGATTCTTTGCAAGGAGGACGGGGTGGTGCAGCTGCCTGATCTGGTGGATGGCGAACCGATCCGTCGTTTGATCGTGGAGCGCGATGGCGACACCCGCAATATTGACCTGGGTTCGGCTACGCCCGAGGTCGCGGTTGAGCAGCGAATTGTCGATGGCGACCGACTGGCGGAAGGAGTCTTAGCCCCCTGCTGCGGTCAGGTGGAGGCCATTAGTGGCAGCACCCTCACCATTCGCCTAGGTCGCCCTTACATGGTGTCGCCCGATTCAGTGCTGCACGTGCGTGACGGCGAGTTGGTGCAGCGCGGTGACGCCCTGGCCCTCCTGGTGTTCGAACGTCAGAAGACAGGCGACATCGTGCAGGGTCTGCCCCGTATTGAGGAGCTCCTGGAGGCCCGCCGTCCGCGGGAATCCACAATCCTCTGCCGCAAGAGCGGCACCGTGCAAATCAAGCAGGGCGATGATGATGACTCAATCACCGTCTCGGTGATTGAGCATGACGATGCCATCACCGAATACCCAATTCTGTTGGGCCGCAACGTGATGGTGAGCGATAGCCAGCAGGTGCATGCCGGTGAGTCGCTTACCGACGGACCGATCAATCCCCACGAGCTGTTGGAATGCTTCTTCGAAGATCTGCGCAGCCGTAAGCCCACGATGGAGGCTGCGCAGGAGGCAATCTCCAAGTTGCAGTTCCGCATGGTTACGGAGGTGCAGAACGTCTACAAGAGCCAGGGCGTTTCGATCAGCGATAAGCACATCGAAGTGATCGTGCGCCAGATGACCAGCAAGGTGCGCATCGAGGATGCCGGGGACACCACCCTGCTGCCCGGTGAGCTGATCGAGCTGCGTCAGGTGGAGCAGGTGAACAGCGCCATGGCGATCACCGGTGGCGCACCCGCCGAATTCACCCCAGTGCTGCTGGGCATCACCAAGGCCTCGCTCAATACCGACAGCTTCATCTCGGCTGCCTCCTTCCAGGAGACCACCCGGGTGCTCACCGAGGCTGCCATTGAAGGCAAGAGCGACTGGCTGCGCGGTCTCAAGGAGAACGTGATCATCGGCCGCCTGATTCCTGCAGGTACTGGCTTCAGCGGCTTCGAAGAGGAGCTGCGGGCAGAGGCTGGCCCCCATCCCGACATCCTCGAGGAGGAGGCTATGGGCTATCGCCGCATGCAGAACCTGCGTCCCGACTACACGGTCGAGATGCCTGCACCGGCGGCGTCAATGGCAGTGCTCGACGATCCCTCCGATGCGGATCTTGAGGCAACTCGCAGTCGCCATGGCATCGAAGCCAGTGCCAGCGGCACGGCGGCCTTCACCCGGCCTACCGTTGAGGATGGTCTGGAGGAGGAGCTGATCGCTGATCCCGCTGCCCTCGAGGGTCTGCAGGAAGAAGGTTTGCTCACCGATGAGTAATTCCGCGCGCACCAGCTTGAACACGCCGGTGCCCCAGCGCCGGCTGCCTCGCTTCGGCTTCCACACCCACACCGAGCTGCTCAATGGCCGCATGGCCATGCTCGGTTTCATCGCCCTGCTGGCGGCTGAGTGGAAGTTGGGCCACGGCTTGCTGATCTGGCCTTGAGCACATTGCCCGCTGCATCGCTGGCCACTCCCCTCCTGGGGATGGGTTTGCCGGCCCTAGAGCAGTGGGCAGTTGGTCATGGCCAAGCCGCTTTTCGTGGCAGGCAGCTGCACGATTGGCTCTACGCCAAAGGTGCACGCAGCCTCGACCAAGTGACGGTGCTGCCTAAAGCTTTCAGAGACCAGCTGGCAGCCCAGACCCCAATTGGTGCCGCCGACTGGATTGGTCGCTCACGGGAGCTGCACCGCAGCGTCGCCCGGGATGGCACCACCAAATTGCTGCTAGGTACTCATGACGGTCTCAGCCTCGAGACTGTGGGCATCCCCGCAGAAGGCAGGCTCACGGTGTGTGTGAGCAGCCAGGTGGGCTGCCCGATGGCCTGTCGCTTTTGCGCCACCGGCAAAGGGGGGCTGCAGCGCTCCCTGGCGGTGCACGAGATTGTTGATCAGGTGCTGAGCGTGCGTGAGGTAATGGACCAGCGCCCCAGCCATGTGGTGTTCATGGGAATGGGTGAGCCCCTGCTCAACAGTGAGGCGGTGCTGGCTGCGATCGACTGCCTCTGTACCGATCTGGGTATGGCTCAGCGCCAGATCACGGTGAGCACCGTAGGAGTGCCCAAAAGCCTGCCTACGTTGGCGGAGCAAGCCCTAGAACGCCTGGGGCGGGCCCAGTTCACCCTGGCGGTGAGCTTGCATGCCCCCGACCAGCGGCTGCGGGAGGAGCTGATCCCCACGGCTCACGCCTATCCCCTGGAAGCGTTGCTGGCGGATTGCCGCCATTACGTCGAGCTCACGGGCCGGCGGGTGAGCTTTGAATACATCCTGCTGGGCGGCCTCAACGACCAGCCCCGCCATGCGGCCGCTCTGGCCCAGCTGCTGCGCGGTTTTCAGAGTCATGTGAATCTCATCCCCTACAACCCGATCGCCGAAGAGGAATTTCAACGCCCGGCGCCTGGCGTTGTGGAGGCGTTTCGCCGGGCCTTGATCGATCGTCACGTGGCCGTGAGTGTGCGAGCCAGCCGCGGCCTAGATGCCGATGCCGCCTGCGGTCAACTGCGCCGCCGGCTTGAAGGCAGCCTGGAGCCGGCCTGAACGGGAGCCCTTTCAGGTGGCGTCGCGGTTGGGATCGAAGGCTCCTCGAGCTTCCTTTTCCCCCCAGGGGGTGAGTTGCAGCATCAGTAGAAAGGCAGGTATCGCGGCGGCGGCCGTGGCTAGGAAAAACATCGGCCAGCCGACGTTCCCTGCTACCACTCCGGCCGGGGCAGATAGCAACGAGCGGCTAAGGGCGTAAATGCCGGAAAGCAGGGCGTACTGGGTGGCCGAAAAGCGTGGGTTGCAGAGACTCATCAGTAGCGCCACGAACACCGCGCCCACCATGCCTCCGGTCAGATTTTCCAGGCTCACGGCGGCGATCAGCCCGCTGAAGCCCCAGCCGAATTGGGCCAGGGCCCAGTAGCTGAGGTTGCCGCAGACGCCGGCGATAGCGAATAGCCACAGGGAGCGGTTCATGCCGATCCGGGCGAACAGCACACCGCCAATAACGGTGCCGGCCATGGTGGCGGCGATCGCCCAGCCCCCCTGCACTAAACCGATCTGGGCATCGCTAAACCCCTGCAATTTCAGGAAGGGGATGGCCATGGCGTTAAGCAGGCCATCGGGCCAGCGGTAGAGCAGCACCAGCAGCAGCAGCAGCCAAGCCCGGTTTGGTCCCGCCCGGAATAGGAACTCCCGAGTTGGTCCCAGCACTGCCTGCCGCAGGCTCGTGACCGGGTGCTGCACCGGTTGTAGTGCCGGGGCCCAAATGGTGAAGGGCACTACGGCCGCCAGCAGCGCTGCGGCCGCCAGGAAAGCGGCCGGCCAGCCGAAACGATCAGCCAGCAGAAACCCACCGGCACCCACCGCAAGCATGGCGGCCCGATAGCCGAGGGTGGCGCCTGCCGCACCTGGCCCCCGCTCCGCTTCCGGCAGCAGGTCGGTGCGGTAGGCGTCGACAGCGATGTCCTGGGTGGCACTGCAAACGGCCAGCAACAGGGCCGCGATGCCAATAGCGGTGAGGCTGGCGGGATTGGTGCTGGGTTGCAGCAGGGCCATCGCCGCAATCACCACCACCAGAATCAGCTGCATCAGCAGCAGCCAGCCGCGGCGGCGATCGGGCCAGGCGATCGGCCAGCGGTCCAGAAGCGGCGCCCAGAAAAGCTTCAGCGTGTAGGGCAGCTCAGCCAGCGGGATCAGGCCGATCAGGGCAAGAGGTACGCCGCTGGCGGTGAGCCAGCCCTGCAGCAATTTGCTGCCCACCATCAGTGGGGTGCCGCTGGCCACTCCCTCGGCAGTCACAGCCGTCAATCGCCGCCAGCTGCCAGTATTCGGGGCCATCAAATGGGCATATTTGGGCGAACCCTAGGGGCGATGATGGGAAGCAGCACTCGTGGATGCCAAGGCTGTGCA
>CAZKER010000151.1:0-1573 GCA_964551845.1 uncultured Cyanobium sp. | reverse complement strand
CGCGGACCCCTTGGCGCTCACCTGGCTTGCTTTATCACCTGGCGTTGCGTCCGGAGTGGCAGGCGGCCCGAGCCGATGGCGTGTATCGCCGCTCCACTCGTGGCTTGGCTTTGGAAACGGTGGGCTTCATCCACCTCAGCTCAGCGCATCAGGTGGAGGCCACTGCTAGCCGCTTCTACGCCGATCTGCCCGCCGGGGCGGTGCTGCTGCTGACGATTGATCCCCAGCGCCTGGCGGCTGCCGGTTTGGAGGTGCGTCTCGAACTGGCCGACGGGGGGGAGCCCTTTCCCCACCTGTATGGGCCCTTGCCCCTGGGGGCCGTGCTGCTCGCCGAACCCTGGCTGCGGTGACTTTGGGCGACTCCAGGGGGCTTAAATGCGCAGCGTGTGCCCTTCAAGGGATGTGGGCGCCTGCGTCACTGGAGCACCTCCAGCTGAAGGAGCTGGGCCGCTTGGTTGAGGCGACGGTCGAAACAGGCGAAGGTCATGGGAAGGTCCAGCTGCTGGTGCAGGTTGTGGGCTGCAGCCAGTTGCACGCTGTCGTAGCCGCTCATGGCAAATGCTTCTGCATACATTCCGGCTTTTTCAACCAGCGGCTGGGTGACATCAGCGATCACAAAGTCAGGCCAAGCCTTCTCAAACATGGATCGAGCCTGGGCTAATCCAGACTCGCTAGCACCCTTGAAGCGAGCGCGCCGGGCAAATGCAGCCATCGACTCAGCCCAGGTGATCCTGCAGACCGCGATTCCGTCTGATGAAGAGCTTGCCTCGATCATGATGTTGCTGCCCTGTTCGTCGATGAACAGCTTGAGAAGGGCAGAGGTATCACAAAAAAGGATCACAGTGTCTAACCGCGATCCTCGATCACGATGTCACTCATCAGTGGGCCGCCATCATTCAGCTTTACGGGTGGTGGAATCACAGGATTCTTGCCATTCCAGCTGATCACGCCGGCATCAATCGCCTTCTGTAGCGGATTGGTTGAGGTTGAAGCCGCTGTGTTCAGAGCCGTGATGCGAGCGATGGGCTTGCGATGGGAGGTAACTTCCACCACCTCGCCAGATTGAGCGCGGGCCAGCCATTCGGAGAGATGGGTCTTGAGATCTCGCACCGAAACCTGGCTTGCGACTACTTCTGACACGCTTAGTGCTACATATGCGACCACAATAGCCGCCTCCCGCAACGGAGGGCCGTTGGGCAACGGTTGAGACTGGCCCAGGCCGTGGCGGTTGTGGATGTCCAGCTCTTCCCTCGGGGCACCTACCTGCCCCAACCCCAGCCTGGAGCAACTGGAGCAGGAGGCCCGCACGCGGGGCCTCCTGCTGCGCCTGCAGGTGGGCCGGCCAGCGGGGTTGGCCTGGAGCCTGCGGCTGGGGGTGGCGCGGAGGGATGGGGAGAGGCTGGTGCTGCTTGGTGAGATCAAAGGCTGGGCCCTGCCTGCGGCCGCTGGCCTGCGGCTCGACACGATGCGGGTGCAGGGGGAGGACACGGCCGCCGTAGGCCCCTTGATCTGGGCGGCCACCTTTGCCTGGGCCCTGGAGGCAACCCCCTGCCGCCAGGCCACGATCCTGGCC
>CAZKER010000150.1:0-11663 GCA_964551845.1 uncultured Cyanobium sp. | reverse complement strand
AGAGCTTCCCCGCGGCTGATCGCCTGACGCCAGTGGTCGTAGGCATCCTGGGGAACTTCGAAGGCTCCGTAGCTCCAGTCGAGGGCTTTGCGGGTCAGTTCGGCTTCATCAGCGCCTAGGGCGGCACCGTGAACTCCGGCGGTGTTGGCCTTATTTGGCGAGCCATAGCCGATCGTGGTGGTCACCTTGATCAAGCTGGGCTTGTCGGTGACGGCCTTGGCGGCCTCAATCGCCTGGGCGATGCCGGCGACATCGGTGTTGCCATCAGCCACGTGTTGAACGTGCCAGCCGTAGGCCTCATAGCGCTTCATCACGTCCTCGGTGAAGGACACGGCCGTGTTGCCGTCGATGGTGATGTGGTTGTCGTCGTAGAGAGCAATCAGCTTGCCCAGGCCCAGGTGGCCCGCCAGGGAGGCGGCTTCACCGCTCACGCCTTCTTGGTTGCAGCCGTCGCCCATGATCACATAGGTGTAGTGATCGACGAGCTCGCAGCCGGGTTTGTTGAACTTGGCGGCCAGGTGCGCTTCGGCGATCGCCAGCCCCACGGCGTTGGAGATTCCCTGGCCCAGGGGGCCTGTGGTCACTTCCACCCCGGGGGTTTCGAAGGTTTCAGGGTGACCAGGAGTGCGGCTGCCCCACTGGCGGAACTGCTTGATGTCTTCGATGGTCACCGAGTCGTAGCCGGTGAGGTGCAGCAGCGCGTAAAGCAACATGCAGCCGTGGCCAGCCGAGAGCACAAAGCGGTCCCGGTTGAACCACTTGGGGTTCTTTGGGTTGTGCTTGAGAACCTTGTCCCACAGGGCGAAGGCCATGGGGGCGCAGCCCATGGGCAGGCCAGGGTGGCCCGAATTACTCTTGTTGATTGCGTCGATCGCCAGGAAGCGGATGCTGTTGACGCAGAGCGATTCGACAGATGTGGAGGGAGCGGCAACCATGGCTAGAGCAGGTGGGGGAGTGGGAGAAGGAGGCTCACGCCATGCGGCGGAACGCCAGGCAGACGTTGTGGCCACCAAATCCGAAGGAGTTGGAGAGCACTACGTTGAGGGTGTGTTCCCTGGCTTGGTTGGGAACCACATCCAGATCACAGGCCGGATCTGGATTTTGGTAGTTGATCGTAGGTGGCACCAGGTTGTGCTCCATAGCCAGCACCGCTGCCACCGCCTCAATGCCACCGCTGCCTCCGAGGAGGTGGCCTGTCATTGATTTAGTAGAACTCACCGGAATCCGATAAGCCCGATCGCCGAGGGCGCTCTTGATGGCGGAGGTTTCATTGCTGTCGTTGGCCTGAGTGCTGGTGCCGTGGGCGTTGACGTAGTCGACGTCATCGGGCTCAAGGCGGGCATCCTTGAGAGCAAGACGCATGGCTTCAGCGCCACCGACACCCCCGGGGGAAGGGGAGGTGATGTGATGGGCGTCACAGGTCATGCCGTAGCCCACCACCTCCGCCAGGATCTGGGCGCCGCGTGCCTGGGCGTGCTCCAGGCTCTCGAGCACGATTACCCCGGCTCCTTCGCCGATCACGAAGCCGTTGCGCTCGGCGTCGAAGGGGCGACTAGCCGTGCTGGGGTCGTCGTTGCGAAAAGACAGCGCCTTGGCGCTGGCAAAACCCGCTACTCCCAACGGGGTAATGGCGGATTCGGCGCCGCCGGCCACCATTACGTCGGCCAGGCCTAACTGGATCAGCCGGTAGGCATCACCAATGGCATTGGACCCAGCAGCGCAGGCGGTAGCTACTGCGCTGCTGGGTCCCTTGGCGCCCAGGGCAATCGCCGTCAGGCCAGTGGCCATATTGGGGATCATCATCGGCACGCAAAACGGGCTGACCCGATCCGGTCCCCGATCCTTGAGCACGTGAGCCTGGGTCTCCATCATCAACAAACCGCCAACTCCGGAGCCGATGGCCGTGCCGACCCGGTGTTGGTTGGATTCATCAATCGTGAGCCCCGCATGGGCAACAGCTTGTTTGGCGGCGATTACCCCAAATTGGCAGAAACGGTCCCATCGCTTTGATTCCTTGGGTTCAAGCCAGCCGGAAGGATCGAAATCCTTTACTTCGGCGGCAAAGCGGCATGCGTGGCGACTGGCATCAAACAAGGTGATCCCAGCTACGCCGTTGCGCGCAGTGCTCAGACCCTCCCAATAGCTGGAGACGTCGTTACCGATCGGTGTGATCGCGCCGAGACCGGTGACGACGACGCGCTGGAGACCCTGCACCATGGGGTGGCTCAGGCCTGCTTGTCCTGAATGAACTTGACGGCATCGCCAACGGTGGTGATGCCCTCGGCAGCCTCGTCGGGAATTTCGATATCAAAGGCTTCTTCAAGAGCCATCACAAGCTCGACCGTGTCGAGTGAATCGGCGCCCAGATCATTCTGGAAATTCGATTCGGGCTTTACCTCCCCAGCGTCAACGCTGAGCTGCTCGGCAACGATCGAGCGCACTTTCTCGTAGATCGCTTCCTGGGACATGGCCGCTGTGAGAGTCGATGCACTCTACGGGTCACCCTGCTGGGCTCTCCCCGGCGTATGAACAAGGGTGACGGGCTGCGAGCTCCGTGGCTACGGGCCACGAGGCCGTGGGTACGTTGGGGGCCACGCCGTTTGTTCCCGGCTCAGGCCCATGTCCCACGCCGTCAAGATCTACGACACCTGCATCGGTTGCACTCAATGTGTGCGCGCCTGCCCCCTCGATGTGCTCGAGATGGTGCCTTGGGATGGCTGCAAAGCCGGTCAAATCGCATCTTCTCCTCGCACTGAAGATTGCGTCGGCTGCAAGCGCTGCGAAACCGCTTGCCCCACCGATTTCCTCAGTATTCGCGTCTATTTGGGCGACGAAACCAGTCGCTCGATGGGTTTGTCCTACTGAGTATTTTTCGCTTCATTGTCAATATGCTTAAGCCCGGCCTTTCGCCGGGCTTTTTTGTTGCCCTCCTCGCTGGCCCAGGCCTATGTGCGGCATCGTTGCTCTGATCGGATCGCGGGAGGCTGCTCCCCAGCTGCTGGAGGGGCTGCGCCAGCTGGAATATCGCGGCTACGACTCCGCCGGTATTGCCACGGTGGACGGGGCTGGACTCCATTGCCTCAAGGCCGAGGGCAAGCTCGTGAATCTCACGGCCCGCTTTGAGGCCCAGGGCGCTCCAGGACATTGCGGTATCGGCCATACCCGCTGGGCTACCCACGGCAAGCCGGAGGAGCGCAACGCCCACCCCCACCTCGATGGCAGTGGCCGTTTGGCGGTCGTGCAAAACGGCATCATCGAAAACTTCCGCAGCCTGAGGGAGGAGTTGCAATCTCAAGGGGTGGTGTTCCGCTCCGAGACCGATACGGAGGTGATTCCTCACCTGTTGGCTCGGGAGTTGGAGCGCCGCCAGGCGGCAGGCGATCAGGCCTCTGCTGCGCTGCTGCTGGCTGCCTTGCAGTCGGTGCTGCCGTTGCTGCAGGGGGCCTATGCCCTAGCGGTGGTATGGGCAGAAGCTCCTGGCGCTCTGGTTGTGGCCCGTAAGGCTGCGCCCCTGCTGATCGGCCTAGGGGAGGGGGAGTTTCTTTGCGCCAGCGACACTCCGGCCCTGGCGGGCTTCACCCGCACGATTTTGCCGATGGAAGACGGCGAGGTGGCCCTGCTCACCCCGCTGGGCATCGAGCTTTATGACGCCGCAGGCAAGCGGGTGCAGCGCAGCCCCAGCCTGCTTAGCGGCACCGAGCACGTGGCTGATAAGCGCAGCTTCCGCCATTTCATGCTCAAGGAGATCCACGAGCAGCCCGAAACTGCCGCCCTTTGGGTGGCCCGGCACCTGCCCGAGGCCCTGGCTGGCGAGGTGACTCCGCTTGTGGCGCTGCCCCTGGCGGCTGAGGTCTTGGAAGGAGTGGAGCGTATCGAGATCCTGGCCTGTGGCACCAGCCGCCATGCCGCCCAGGTGGGCGCCTATCTGCTCGAGCAGCTGGCCGGAATTCCCACAGGTGTTTTTTACGCCAGCGAATTTCGCTATGCGCCGCCGCCGCTGAGCCCCCATACGCTCACGATCGGCGTGACCCAGTCGGGGGAAACTGCCGACACCTTGGCGGCCCTCGCCATGGAGCAGGAGCGTCGCCGGCTCGTGGCCGATCCGGCCTACCGGCCGCGGCTGCTGGGCATCACCAACCGGGCAGAAAGCTCCCTGGCCCGGATGGTTGACCACATCCTGGATATTGGTGCCGGCATTGAGGTGGGGGTTGCGGCCACCAAGACCTTCCTTGGTCAACTACTGGCCTTCTACGGGTTGTCCCTGGCATTTGCGGAGCGGCGAGTGGGCCAGCGGCAGGGTGGTGGCAGCTCGGGCCGCAGTCGCGAGGAGCTCAAGGCGCTGGTGGCCCAGTTGCGTCAGCTGCCCCAGCAGCTGGAGGCTCTGGTGGCAGACCACGACCAGCGCTGCGCCGCCCTGGCCCACCGCTTCGAGGGCACTCAGGATGTGATCTTCCTGGGCCGTGGTATCAACTACCCGATTGCCTTGGAAGGTGCTCTCAAGCTCAAGGAGATCAGCTACATCCACGCTGAGGGTTACCCGGCCGGAGAGATGAAGCACGGGCCGATCGCGCTGCTTGATGCCAAGGTGCCGGTGGTGTCAATCGCCATGCCAGGCGCGGTGTTCGACAAGGTGCTCAGCAATGCCCAGGAGGCCAAGGCCCGTGATGCCCAGCTGATCGGTGTGGCGCCCGACTGCCCAGATGCCGAGTTGTTTGATGTTTTGCTGCCAGTCCCGGCGGTAGACGAGCTGCTCAGCCCGCTGCTGACCGTGATCCCGATGCAGCTGCTCAGCTATCACATCGCCGCCCACCGGGGCCTAGATGTGGATCAACCGCGCAACCTGGCCAAGAGCGTCACTGTTGAGTGAGGGCTGGAGTGGGGCTGGCGTTGCTGCGTCCGTAGCGATCTTCAAAGCGGACGATGTCGTCTTCGCCCAGGTATGGGCCGCTCTGCACTTCGATCAGCTCCACCGGGATCTTGCCTGGGTTGGAGAGGCGGTGGCGGCAACCCAGTGGGATGTAGGTGCTCTGGTTTTCACCTACTAGCTCCAAGTTCCCATCCTTTTCCACTACCGCCGTTCCCTGCACCACGATCCAGTGCTCGGCGCGATGGTGGTGCATCTGCAGCGACAAGCTGGCTCCGGGGTTGACCACAATCCGCTTCACCTGCCAGCGCTCACCCTCGGTGACGCCGTCGTAGGAGCCCCAGGGGCGGTAGATCTTGCGGTGGGCCTTGCTCTCTGGAGCCCCCTCCCTCTCCAGCAGCCCCACGATCCCTTTGATGTCCTGGGCGCGGTCGCGGTGGGCGACAAGTACGACGTCGTCGGTTTCCACCACCACCAGATCTTCCACCCCGAGGCCCACCACCAGCCGGTGCTCGCTGCGTAGGTAACAGTTGCGGGCGCCCTCGTGGATCACCCGGCCCCGCAGCACGTTGCCGGCGCTGTCCTGATCGGCGGTTTCCCATAGGGCGCTCCAGCTGCCCACATCACTCCAGCCCGCCTCCAGGGGTAAGACGGCGCCGCGGTCGGTGCGCTCCATCACCGCTACATCGAGCGCCACGCTGGGGCAGCTGGCAAAGGCCTCGCGCTCCAGGCGCAGGAAGTCGAGGTCGGCGCTGTCGTGCTCAAGGGAGGAGCGGCAGGCGCTCACCACCTCAGGCGCCAGCCGCTCCAATTCCGCCAGGATCGCGCTGGCCTTGAACAGGAACATGCCGCTGTTCCAAGTGAAGCGCCCCGTGGCAAGAAATTGTTCGGCGGTGGCCCGATCAGGCTTCTCGATAAAGCGGGCGATCGGCACCGGCGCGCTGGCACCCACCAGCGACTGGGCTGCCTCGATGTAGCCGTAGCCGGTTTCCGGCGCCGTGGGCACGATTCCAAACGTCACCAGCTGTCCTGCCTCAGCTGCTGCCACCCCCGCGGCCACCGTGGCGCGGAAGGTTGCGGCATCGCGGATCACGTGGTCGGCAGCCAGCACCAACAGCAGTGGATCTTCCCCTTGGGCCGTGGCTAGTAGGGCTGCTACCGCCACCGCCGGGGCGGTGTTGCGGCCGATCGGCTCCAGCAAGATCGCTTGTGGCTCCACGCCGATCTGGCGCAGTTGCTCGGCCACGATGAAGCGGTGGTCCTCGTTGCAGATCAGCAGGGGTGCGCCGAGACCCGGCAAACCCGCCAGGCGCTGCTGGGTCTGCTGCAGCAGGGTGTCTTCTCCCGTGCCGGCCAGGGGCCAATACTGCTTGGGATAACTCGCCCGTGACAGGGGCCACAGCCGGGTGCCGGTGCCGCCGCACAGGATCACTGGAACGAGCGAACTGCTCGAGGCGCTAGAGCTACTGGCCATGGACCGGACTGGGTTAGCTCTATTCAAAGCCAGTTTCTGAAATCTAGCCAACGTGCGCCAGCCAACTGGTGCCTAAAGCTCCAGCAACCCGGGGGGCGGGGTAATGCCGATCCAGCCTTCTTCCAGGTGTACCTCCGGCACGATCGCGGTCACGAAGGGAATCAGCAGGCGACGCGGGCCGTTGGGGGTTTCCTGCTCCACCTCCAGCAGGTCGTTGCCAGCGTGGATCAGATCGCGAACCCGGCCAATTGGCCGCTGATCCTCCAGCAGCCGTACTTCCGTGCCCACCAGGTCGAGCAGGTGAAATTCGCCTTTGGCCAGCTTGGGGCGGTCACCTATGGGCACCAGCAGCTGGTCACCCACCAGGGCTTCGGCGGCTTCCCGGCTGTTGATAGCGGCGAGCCGCACCACAAAAAGCTCCTTGCCTGGCAGTTGCCTGCCTCCTAGCAGTTCCACCTGCCGCGGCGCCTCTTCCCGCCGCTGCAACCAGCGCCGGCCGGCCCGGGTGAAGCGCTCCGGGAAATCGCTCATGGGCAGGACTCTCAGCTCGCCCTGCAGCCCCTGGGCTGACACCACCTTGCCAACTACGAGCAGATCGTCGGTGGCAGGAGTGGGGTTTTGGCTGCTGCTGGTTTGATCGGCCATAGCCAGCTACATCCCTCGTCCCCCGATAATGGCTCCACGCCTCGCCTGAACCATGGCCGACCTGCCGATCCTGCCGGGCTCCACCGTGGTGGTGCGTGACGGCCGCTCGATTTACAACGGTTACCGGGGCTTCGTGCAGCGGATCAGCGGCCAGCAGGCCGCCGTGCTGTTTGAGGGCGGCAACTGGGACAAGCTCGTCACCATGCCACTCAAGATTCTTGAGCAGGCCTGATCACAGCTAAGGCGGCCCGGGCGGCCTCCTGTTCGGCGCTGCGCCTTGAGGGCCCCCAGCCTGTATGGCTTTCTTGGCCCACAATCGCCACGCTGCAGTGGAAGCGGCGTGGGTCGGCGTGAATTTGACTGCGCTCCTGGCAGTGGTATTGCGGCAGGCCCAGCCCGGCTGCCTGGGTCCACTCCTGCAGGGCTGACTTCCAGTTGTGGCGGTCTGGATCGGCCAGCAATTCGCTGCTGCTGCGTTGCCAGTAGGGGGTGAGCCAGCGATGCACCGGCTCCAGTCCGCCCTGGCCGGCGCCCCAGGCTTCATACAGGCCACCCAGCAGGGCTTCACAGCATTCCGCGCGCACCGTGGCCCGTCCGGCCTGATCACCACTGGCCATCGGGCCTAGGTGCAGCACGGATTCGATCTCGCAGTGCTCGCCCAGTTCGGCCAGCCAGCGGTCGCTCACCAGTTGGGCACGCAGGGCCGAGCAGCGACCCACACTCAGGCTTGGATACTGCCGTTGCAGAAACTCGGCAGCGGCCAGTCGCAGCACGGCGTCGCCCAGGAATTCCAGGCGCTCATGGTTGCGCTTTAGGCCAGCTGAGGTGTGGCTGAGGGCCTCCTCAATGGGAGCTAGGTCGCGGTCGCCAACCTTCAGGCCCAGGGAGCGCAGGAAGGCAACCAGCTGCTGGTGGCGTTCGGGCTGCATGGGCTGGTGGGGAAAAGGGGGTGAAAGCAGGACGTAAGCCGGGTTCTGTTCTCCCACCAGCGAGCTGGCGGGGGGTGATCATCTGTCTGGGACCGCCGTTGCCGGCGGCCTCGAGCGGCGCACTTGAATCGGGACGGGTGTCATGGCCAACCGTTGTCCCTGGGCCTTGCTCCTAGCCGGGGTTTACCTAGCCAGCACCTCTCGATGCTGCTGGTGCGCTCTTACCGCACCCTTGCACCCTTACCTGTGCCCGGGAGGGCCATCGGCGGTGTGTTTCTGTGGCACTGTCCTCACGGTCGCCCGCACTGGGCGTTACCCAGCAAGCCTGGCCATTGGGGAGCCCGGACTTTCCTCAACCAGGCGCCCCGGCACCTCCGCGGAGGTGCTGCAGCCCTGATCGCGATCACCTCGCCTGCTTTCACATTCCATAATGCCGTCATGGGGCTGTAGCTCAGCCGGATAGAGCGACGGTTTCCTAAACCGTAGGTCGTGGGTTCGAGTCCCGCCAGCCCCGCTGAGTCAGATACGGGAAAACCCAAGCCAGGACAAGGGTTAGCAGGGCGTCGGGCTTTGGTTGGGCAAATCCGGTGCCGGGCCTAAGCAGCAGCTCCTGGATGGCGCCAGCGAATTGTTAATGCGCGGCAATAAGAGCACGGACAAAGAAGAAGGTCCGGCAAGGAAGGCCGAGTGGTTTTAGCAGTACTGCTGAGCAGAAGTTTGACGGCTGCGGCAGGCTGCAGATCGAGCTGGAGGGGCTCAATAATCTCAGCTGCTCTGATGCCCTTGCACTATGCAAATCGGTCGATCACGACCGCTCCGAGCTCAACGGCAGCCATCAATGGGTGATGTTGGGCTTGTAGCGACCCACGCCTTAGCACCGCCCTACACCGTTGCGTGTATAGATGCGGCGGATCATGGCCTGGATCGATGCGCTTTACCTTGAGGATCCTTGCAGCGGCAGCCGCCGACGGGTGAATGACGGGGTCAGAGAAGGGATCCCGATCAGCAGTGACGGGGTGCGAAACCTTTGCGCCGCATCGGTTTACGCGCGATCTAACAGAAGCCACGCACCACCTTTCTGGCGATCATTGATCTAATAGCCAGATGTGTACTCAGCTTGAGGCTCTCCAGCAGTTTTGATCCATAAATCAGTAAGCTTTTATTCCGATCAGGTCTGCCAGTTTGTCTCTGGAGGCGTCGCGGTTCGGCTCCAAGAATAAGCGATCAAGATCAGCTGGTCTGCAAGAAAGTGCAGCCGCACCAATATCCTGGTGCGGCGGTTGTGGCGGACATTCAACGATAATTAATTTTATCCGCGTGCTTGCAGCGAAGGCGGGTTGGCCAGAAATCATTCTGGCCAGGTTCCTCCCGCCTCGGCTTGGCGATTTCAGGGGCCGAGACTTCTCAAGCAAAGGCATCCACTTCAATGGCAGCGGTGCTGCTCAAGCAGGGCGAGCAGTGGAAGCTTCGGGGTCGGCGCCTTACTAATGGTTGCCAGAGGCACGCTCTTTTGTCGCCTGGCAAGCATTTTCCGGGCGCATAACGCTTCAAGCCATTGTCGAGGCCACGACGTGGATACTGGAATCACATCTCGTCATACTGCTTTGCTACTTTTCACATAAGTGCTAAGGGCCTCGGTCCGCGCCACGCAAAGGGATGCGGCCTGCCAGGTTGAGTCCCTTTGCCCATGGGCAGTTGTCCACTGCCGACTCCACATCTGGCTGTTTCATGTCTTTCTTCGATCTGCTGATTCAGCACCAAAAGCGGAAACCGTTCAGCAGTGCCACTGCTCCCAGTAGCGGTGGCAGGGCCGCCGGCAGTTCGGCCAGTGATCTGACTAGTAAGACCAGCCCGTTGCTGGGGGGCAGCACTATCAGTCCAGCAACCACAACCATCGCCGCCGCCACGGCCACGGCCCCATCCACCACCCCATCCAAAACCTCGTCGCAGAGCGCCAGTAGCAAGAGCGTTGGCACTAAAAAACCCCTCGGCGGAGGGCGCACAACCACCAACCAGGCGCCAACTGCCTACGACGGCACGGCCAGCACCACCGAAAGTGCAGTGCTCCAGGACAAGGTTCCGGCAGCGCTGGATCCCGAGCGGGGGGCGCTCACCTATCAACTGGTGAGCGGCGTGGCGGCCGGCCGGCTCGCCTTTAATGCCAACGGCAGTTACAGCTTCAACCCCGGCACTGATTTCAAGCACCTGGTTGCCGGTGAGAGCAACCGTGTGACCTTCACCTACCAGGCGATCGACAACAAGGGAGCCGTGAGCGCTCCCAGAACGGTCACCATCACGATCAAAGGCCAGAGCGATGCATCTACACCCAGCATCGGTCTGACGCCAACCGGCACCTATCTCGGCAACCGGAATCCAAGCAACGACGCACTGGACCGGGAATTCCGCGTGCGCGCCGACGACATGATCCACCTCCTGCGGCTGGTGCGTCCGGACAACACCCGCTGGGGGGGGGCGATCATGCGCATCGATGTGAATGGCAATCCATACACCATCTCCGGTACGCGCCCCTCCAACAGCTACGGCAACAACCTGGCCAATGCAGGGGCGGATGGGCTCTATGGCACCGCTGATGATCTCAAACGCGGCCAGGCCGGTTATGTGACCAATGCCATGGGCACGGGGGCTGAGCAATGGGCCAATCCCGAAACGGCCTTTGTGCGCCTCTCCAGTCCAGATTGGGGCAGCACCAATGGTGTTGAAGTGATCGGCAAGCCCAGGGGCTTCGAAGCCAGCGCCGGGGTGGATACCAATTCCAGGCTCGTTGAGCCGATCACCCAGGCCCTGCCCAATGCCCGGCTGGTGAGCAACGGCCTGGGAGCCCAAAGCACAGCTGTGGATAACACCGCTGGTGTCAACCAATACCACATGAGTTTTGGTCAATATGTTGACCACGGCCTCGGCTCCACAGCCCGCGGAACACTCAGTCAGTCCATGGCTGCCCAGGTGGCAAGTACAGACCCCTACGCAGCCACCGTCGGGGCGACGGGAGCCGTTGGCGTGGTGGGCAATCGCGCCGGCCAGTACATCCTCGATCGGGAGACAGCAAGTCCGACGTTCGGGCAGCTGGTGGAGGTGGCCTATTACGACAGCCGTTTCGGAGCCCCTGGCCTTTACAGCCTCGATGGTTTCCGTTCGGCCAGGCAGATCAATGGCAATGCCGACCTGCAGGACTGGCAGCTGCTGGCGAAGAACAAAACGGAGAGCTTCATCCAGAACAGCCAGCTTTACGGCTCCAGTGATGCCCATGAATATGTGCTGCGGGACAGTGCGCGCTACAACGCCAAGGGGGCGTTCAGCATCGATGGGATCACCTACACCGGTTCGCCCTTTGAGCTGGTTCGGATCCCCGACAGCAATGCCCCCGGCGGCTTCCGTCTGCTGAAGACCGCCCAGATGCTCTCCTCGCGGGTTCGCATGGGTGACGGGCTTCCCGGTTTGCCCACCTATGCCGAGCTGCTGCTCAACAACGGTGTCAACCCAGCCTTGATCAAAGCGGTTTTCGAGGCCAACGGAGGCCTTGGTGCTGCCCTGGCCAGCCCGGAGTGGCAGGCCCTGGCGGCCGATCCGCGCTTTGTGGACAACGGCAATGTGCGGGATTTCGATCCGGCCTCACCCACCTACAACCAACTCTCAGGATCCCCGCTGAACGGGGATCTCTCCAGGGCTGTGTTCGCCCAGAATGGCACCACCGACGCCGCCGGACTGGGAGCAATCGATCAGAATCTCGATC